>CAYQPP010000190.1:0-7293 GCA_964419235.1 uncultured Bacteroidales bacterium | reverse complement strand
AACCCCTCTAAAACATTGTGTTCGCTGTAAGCGAACACAATGTTTTAGAGGGGCTGTGGATTGGTATTCTACAGTTCACCCAATTAAAATTGGGTGTTAATCTCATAAATATTGTATTGAATAAAAGATTTATATCAGTAATTACTGATATTTTACTAGTATTGGATTTATTGAATATATAAAAATATTTGAGTTAACTACCATTAATACAATAAGTTGTTCTGATAATTTTAATTTCATGAAAATGATAACTATATATCAAATACGTATAAATTAGCATCTTAATTCAAAGTGCAAAACTTCAGATTATAATTAAATTTTAGTGTTACCCATTTAGTTCTCAAAGTCTTGATTGAATGATTTGTATTTGGTATATTCAACAAACAATAATAAAGTAAACAACAAAAATATTTAGAACAATAGTATATTAATTATATTGCTTGATTATTAAGTAGTTATATGATTATATTAAATATTATTCATTAAAAATAATACCAATAAATACAGTTTAATGTTGAAAATTGTACATTGAGTGTTGAATATTTGACATTTTTGTAAATTGAGATATAACTTAATAGAGTTGTTTTAATTATTTGATATACAAGATTATAATCTTATAATCTTTCTGTAAAGAAAAACCTGTTAAGTCTAATCATACATCTTTTTTAGACAGCCTCTTAATCTCATATATTCTATAATATTATACTTCATGTCATATTTATGTGGGCAATTCCATCTATTTTAATTCTGATTTTTGCAATTAGGTAATGGTGTATTTTCTACATCAGCACTCTTCAAAAAAAACTTATTTGTTGTAAACTAATATTGCAATTTTATATTTTAACCGGCAGTTCGTTTTGTGCCCTCTCGTAGTCTTCGGGTATCCCTATATCAATAAAATAGCCTTTGCAAACATGAGCCTGCATATTAAACCGATTAACGCCTTTTTCCATAATATTTTGCTCAAACGAAAATTTTTCGCTTGCCGAAAACGAGCTAAACAACTGTTTTGTAATTACATAAACCCCGCCATTGATAAAGCCTTTTTTTACAGCTTTTTTTTCGTTAAACAAAACTATACGGTTGTTTAAATCATACTCAACAGTACCATAACGATTAAAATCATGCATCGGCTTAAGCGATAAGGTCAAGTCGGCTTTTGACAACTTGTGTTGAGCATAAAGGGCGGTCAAATCTACATCAAAAAAAGTATCGCCATTTAAAAGAAAAACTTCGTTGCTTTTTACAAAGTTTAATGCATTTGCAATTCCTCCTCCTGTGCCCAGCGGTTCGTGCTCAACGGCATATGCAATTGCCAACGTTTTATATTTTTTCCCAAAATACTGCTCAATAACCTCGTGCTTATAACCAACGGCAAGCACAACATGCGTAATTTTTTGTTCAATTAAATAGTTAAACAAGTGTTGAATAAACGGCGTGCCATTTATTGGTGCCATCGGTTTTGGAATATCAGAAATTACCCCTTTTAATCGGGTTCCTAAACCTCCGGCAAGTATAATGGCCTCTTTAAGCATTTATTATTGAATTACTTTTTAATTTAAGCTTTATTATTTCCAAAAAGCTGTTCTTCAACTATTTCGCAAAAAATATGCCCGAGCATAATGTGCGATTCCTGAATACGCGGCGTGTCGGTTGACGGTACGTTTAGCAGGTAATCGGATAGTCCGCTCATTTTACCGCCCGATTTGCCTGTCATGCCAACAGTAATCATATTTTTGTTTTTTGCCTCTTTTAACGCACGTACAATATTTTCGCTGTTGCCCGATGTTGATAAACCGATAATTACATCGCCGGCTTTTCCCACACCGCTTACATAGCGCGAGTAAATATTGTTGTACGAATAGTCGTTTGCAACGGCTGTAACATACGACGAGTTAACATGCAGGGCCTCGGCCTCTAACGGCGGGCGGTCAAAATAAAACCTGCCCGACAGCTCGGCAGCCAAATGCTGAGCATCGGCAGCACTGCCCCCATTGCCGCAAAAAAGCACCTTGCCGCCATTTTTATAACAAGCCACAATTGTGTCCGATATCTCCTGCAAGGTAGCCAATAGTGTTTTATCGGTAATAATTTGCTGTTTTGTGGCAATCGATTTTTCAATAATCGCTTGTATGTTTTTGTTCTCTTTATTCACAAAAATAGTTTTAAAGGTGTTAATAAATATTTTGTATTACATGTCTTTTCAGGCTTGCCGGCAACATAAATCAATCTATTGTCCAAGTTTGCAAACCGGTTGTTACAAATTCGTACCGTTTAACCTGCCCGCCATTTTGCTCAAGTGCATTAATTACACTATGCCGCGTGTTTTGCGGACAGTAAAAAAACATAAAACCACCGCCACCGGCCCCCGACATTTTTCCGCCGTTGGCTCCTGCCGAAAGTGCTTTTTTATACAACGTATCAATTTGGCTGTTTGATATATTGTTTGCCATCTGCTTTTTTTGCTGCCAGCCGTAATCGAGTATCTCTCCAATTTTATTGAGCTGTCCCTTTAGCAGGGCTTCTTTCATAATTACAGCCTGCTTTTTTATATTGTGCATGGCACTTATCGACTTCTCTTTTTTGTTTTGCACATTTTGGCGCTGTGCCTCAATTATTTGTGCCGACACCCTGCTTGTACCTGTGTAATACAAAACAAGGTTAAATGCCAGCTCGTTCAATATTTTCGATTTTATGCGCAGCGGGTTTACAATTACCTTGTCGTTTTTATAAAATTCCATAAAATTAACCCCGCCAAAAGTTGCGGCATATTGGTCTTGTTTTCCACCTGCCATGTTAAGGTCAACACGCTCAATTTCGTAAGCAAGGTGCGCAATATCGTATTCGCCCAAAGGCAGGTTAAGCCACTCGGCAAATGCACCAAGTATGGCTGTTACCAATGTTGACGATGTTCCCAACCCCGACCCGGGTGGCGCATCAACGTAAGTTGTTAGGGTAAACGACAGCGCTTTTTTGGTAAAATCTTTTACCACTCGATTATATATGCCTTTTAGCAAATCGAGTTTTCCGTCTATCTGTAATGCTTTTTTGCTATCGAATTCGTAATGCTCGTTTTTATCGGCGGCATTAAGCACAATTTTGCCATCGGTGCGCGGCTCAATTGTGGCAAATGCATACATATTTATTGTGGCATTGAGTATTGCCCCCCCAAATAAATCTGAAAAAGGGGATACATCGGAGCCTCCTCCTGCCAATCCGAGCCTCAATGGTGCTTTGCTTCTAATTATCATGATTTGAAGTTAGTTTTTTATAAAGTTGCATAATAGTCCCTGTCATGGTGCTCCATGCATATTTTTTTTTCTCTTCAAGTATATTTAACAAAAACTCGTCAGCCCTGTCTGTTTCAAAAAAAGCGGTAAGCTTATCGGCTATTGCCTTTGGGTTGGGCTCAACCACATAGCCAACCTTTTCGTCGGGTATAATTTCGGCCAGCCCCCCAACATTGGTAACAAGCATTGGCTTTTCAAAATGATACCCTATTTGTGTTACCCCGCTTTGCGTTGCGCTTTTATAAGGTTGGGCAATAATATCGGCAGCACCAAAATAGAGCCCCACTTCGGCATCGGGAATAAATTTATTGTGCATTATGATATCCTCTTCCAAATTATGCTTTTTTATTAACTCTGCATATTTTTCCTCGTCGGAATAAAACTCGCCTGCCACTATCAATTTTACTTTTTGTTTGCGGAAACGCTTATCGGCAAAAGCCTCAATAAGCCAATCGAGCCCTTTGTAATCGCGGATTAAACCAAAAAACAGTATATAGCTGAAATCAGGGTCGATGCCAAGTTTTTTTATGGCCGTGCCGCGTTCTATTTTTTCGCCAAAATTATCGTACAGTGGGTGGGGACAAAACCGGCGCGGTTTTTTGGTGTCAAATACATTTAAATCGGTTAATACGCTTTTTGACATGCCCACAAAAGCATCGACACTTTTTGAAAAATAGTTTGAAAACAGCTTGTCGCCGATGCGTTTTTCGTGCGGAATAATATTGTCGAGTATTGATATTACTTTGGTGTGCCTATTTTTTTTTGCTATTCGGGCAATTGTGCCAAAGCATGGAGCCATAAACGGCAGCCAATATTTTATTATTAAAATGTCGGGTTTCTGTTTTTTTATCTTCAAACCAACCTTTACCCAGTTAAACGGGTTTACGGAGTTTACCGAAACTGTTATATTTAAGTTTTTAGGGGCTTCCCAATCGGCATATTGCGTTTTGCCCGGAAACAAAAACCCCGGGTACTGCAACTTAAATGTTTGTATGTCAACCACAGCCCCTTCTTCGTCCTGTAATGCTTTTGCAAGCCTCTCGTTATATACCGCCAACCCCCCGCGAAACGGATATGCAGTACCAAGTATTGTTATATTGTTTGCCAAATTTCAATGTATTAAATGAACAACCTCGCTGCAAGCAGGCAAGTCATCCGTTTTGTAAAAATATTTTTTTTCGCAGCAAACTGCGAAGAACCTACCCCGCCGCTCAACTTTGTCAGGCGGGCAAAACCCACAAGTATGTGATTTAACTAAACACAAAAGTACTAATTTTATGGAATTATGCAGAGGGTAAGCTACAATTAGTGCAAGCAATAAAAAATTGTGGGTTGCGAGTTTGTATTTTACCACTCAACACACATAATATCAAGATGTTAAATTAAGCCAATCATGAGCAACTATATTTTTTGTATCTCTTGCAGTATCTCTGTTTTTTGCGATGGGTGAAACCATTGAATTGTTTTATCGCGGTTCCAATATGTAATTTGCCGCTTTGCATATCGGCGCGAATTGCGTTTTATAAGCCTTATGGCCTCTTGCAAATCATAGTCTTTGTTAAAATATCCAAACAGTTCTTTATAACCTACGGTATTTAATGAGTTTAGGTGTTTATATGCAAAAAACTGTTTTGCCTCGTCAATCAAACCGGCTTCCAGCATTTTGTCAACACGCAGGTTTATACGGTTATATAGCTCACCGCGCTCCATTTTAAGCCCAATTTTAATTATATTAAACGGCCTCTCTTTTTTTGTGTTGGTCCTTAATGATGAGTATGGTTTGCCTGTCATCTCAAAAACCTCGAGCGCCTTTAATATACGTTTAGGATTGTTTAAATCGGCCGATGCGTAATAATCGGGGTCAACCTGTTGCAACTGCTCTTTTAGTTTTTCAACACCGTAGTTTTGTAATTTGTCGAGCAGGTTTTTTCGTATGTTTTTGTCAATGGTTGGCAGTTCGTCAATTCCATTTACAACGGCATCAATATACAACCCTGAACCGCCTGTCATAACTGCATATTTTTTATGCTTAAACAGGTTTGTTAATAAATTTAATGTTTCAAATTCAAATTCGCTGGCGTTGTAGTAATCGTGTATCGACAGGTTACCGATAAAATGGTGCTTTACCTGTTCAAGTTGTATCGGCTCCGGAACCGCTGTCCCTATTTTCAGCTCGCGGTACATCTGCCTTGAGTCGCACGATATTATTTCAGCATTCAGCTCCTTGGCTACTTCAATGCTTAAATCGGTTTTGCCAATTCCCGTAGGCCCGAGGATTACTGCAAGTGTATTTTGTTTTGGGTGGTTTGTCATCTATCAGTTTGGCGTAAAACAGTTAATATTCGCATCAACCATAAAATCACAAATTTAATAAAAACTTTAACGTGTCGATATTATCGGCATAGTCCCACAAATCGGGCTGTTGCGCCTCGCCCAAACCATATGTTTTAAAGCCTTGCTTTGTTTTGCTTACGGCGCATTGTATTCTGTTTTTATTGGCCGCTATATAGTTTTCGATATCACTTTCATTTTTATAGTATTTATAATTAATTACCCCTATTGGCGATGTTAGCGAATCGTTTTCGGTAAGCAATACAAAACCATTATCGTAATGCGGAATTTGGTTCATAAGCATTATTGCCTTTTGGTAATCGTAGTTGTTTGTGTATTTGCTGTGCCCGTCGATTTGCTTGTACTTGTCAAATGCCTTTATAAGTTTTTTTAAATCGTAATTTTCGGGTATCAACAAAAACGACACGTTACGGCAGCCCAACCCAAAATAGGTAAAAATATCGTCGGCTATATTTTCCATATCGCCAAAATCCTCATCACCTGTGAGTATTGCCAATGAGTTTCTGTTTTTACGAATAATATTTGGATACTTACTGAAGTAGTATTCAAAATAACGAGCCGAATTATCACTTCCGGTAGCAATAATTGCATCAATATTTTTTAAAGTATTATCGGTAAATTCAATTTTTGAATCAAAAGCAGAATCAATTTCTACCAAAATACTTTTTATTATTGAATACAACATTTGGTCTTTTGACGACAGTTTTGCCAATACCTTATTGCCCGATATTAACGTACACAACAAATCGTGAAAACCAACCAGCGGTATATTGCCCGCCATTATAATGCCTACTGTTTTATTGGGTGATGCGGTATTAAGGTTGTAGTTATCTAACCATTTTATTAATTTGTTTTTTTGCAAAGAGCTGCCGATTGCGCCCAAAGCCATTTGAACCGACTCTTTTGTAAACCACGGGTTTTGAGCTATGGCTTTTTGAATTAAAGGCATATACGGGGTTTTATCAAAACTTTGCGAAAGTTTGACAAGCTCGGTGCCAAGGTTGCCAAAAATACTGATTGCGTTTTTTTTATCCATTTTTATAATACTTATTGGCCAATTATATCCCAAGGCATTGTTGACAATACCCCACCAATTGCCCAGCCAATTATCGACAAATATATAAGTACGCCAACTATCCACAAACCGCCAATTGACAAACCTACGATACCGCAAACCCTTCCTGCTTTAGCATTTTTGTATGATTGTTCGGTGTATTTTTCGGGCGATACCAAATACTCTTTTATGGCTTTATTGCCGAATACAAGCGATAAAATACCGAGTGTAATCCCAAAAATTCCGGCAGCAAGGCAGCAAAAGCAAACAATACTAAAAATGCCCATTACCAATACACCTGTTGAGTTGGTTAACTGTATTTGATTAGTAATTGTAGTGTTTTGAGTTGTTTCGTTATTTTCCATATGTTTTATTTTACAATTAGTTTAAATAGAGTTTGCCGAAAAACACAAAATGTGTTGATAATAAGTAATTTATAAGTTATCCAAAAATTAAAAATACAAGGTTTTTTGATGCTCTATAATAAAAAGGTTGCATTTTTTTAGCTTTATTATGTTTGTTAGCCCATAATATACCATATGCTTCATTGCTTCGGTTCGCAGTATTCTTATACAGCTTCACCTTGCAGCTTTGTAT
>CAYQPP010000189.1:2082-7313 GCA_964419235.1 uncultured Bacteroidales bacterium | reverse complement strand
GGCTCGTCAAAATCAAATTTCATCAGTTTATATTTTATTTACCACAAAAAGCGCAGTTAACACAAAGGTTTTTTAATCATAGCCTATCTGTCGCAGCAGATGTGTGTTAAATTGGCTATCGTGGGTGCTTCATTTAATTACTATTAATATTTTAATGCCATTTGCTTTGAAAAACCGTTTTTGTATTTCCTTTTGTAAACGATTCAACAACTTCTACATCAACTCCTTTACACCCCGATATTTCAAGCGCCCTTTCAACCCATCCGGCAATACGGTATTCAATAACATCGCTTGGCATGTCAAACTGTGTCATTATCAGTTTTACCGAATTTGCAAGTTGGTCGGCTGATTCTATTTTTGAAGGTGCGTAATAAGCTGAAAATATACGGCTTGCCCTTGTAATAATATGACCGGGCGAACTGAATTTTACATATAATTTGTAAATACCATGCAAAGCAATCTCGGCACTAAAACGACCAAGCTCCCAGGCTCCTTTTTTTGTATCGTTATTAAAAAACATCTCCCCAACTTTTGCCGATGGTATAATAGCAGCCTCTTTTAACGGATACCAACCTACCGCAGTTACTGTGCTCATTATTTTTTGCGATTCTTCGGGCAAAGACTTAATCCAAGCAACGTACTCATTCGGATGCTTTTGCTTAACATATTCAGGTATCGACCTTACAGCTGTTCCTTTAATTTCCATGGTAATCTTATGGTTAAATTTGAAAAACAATATTACGCAAATATTAATATAAAGTTTCAATAATTTGTAAATTAAAAAACCCGGACGGGTTAAGTCCGGGAAACATTGATAATTATAGGGTTTGATAAAACAAAGTGTTAAAATACTTTGCTAATGGTTTTAAGGAATCCCTATTAAAAATATATATGCTCGATAACAAATAATTATTCTAACAATAATAATAAACTGCCCTTATCAGTTTCAGGTTCATCTAATACATAGATTTCGTTAGTAGAATTGTCATTATTTTCAATGCATGTATTATTTAATTGGGTGCTTGTGTCAGCTTTTAAAACAGTTGCTAAAACACCTGCTGAAAAACCAATTGCTATTAATATTAAATATAGTGCATTCATATTAAGATGATTTAAATTTGTTAACCCAAATGTCCAAAATATTTTTTTAATGAGAAACAAATATTCGGTAAACGGTTAAATTTTTCGGTGAATGGTTAAAAAGTTACCAATCGCGTGTATTTTGCATGCACTATTTAATTCATTAAATCAAAAAACAACCATTTATCGAATCATTTAACCATTCGTCTGTTTTTTATTTTTCGTTAAATATAATTGCACTAATATTGCATTAAAAATAAACTTATTGTGCAAAAACACGTCTCAAACAAACTCTTTTGGATACTGCAAATAGTTGGATGGCTATCATACTATTTTTTTTATACTGCTTTTGTATTGTGGCATAAAGAATTTAGCGAACGCGGTTTTTTATTATTTAGCCTAACATATGTTTTAGGATTACTAATTACAATTGTATTGAGATACCCTTACCGCATTATTTATTCAAAAATAGAACGGCTATTTTGGATACCAATTGTAATTGTAATAGGCTCAATTATTGCAACAACAATTTGGTCGATAACCGATATGTATTTAAGCCACTTTTTTTGGGGCGAAAAAGGTTATGATTTACTAATAGAGAGACTAAAGCTAACAAATATGATAAAATATAATTGGCTTTTTATTATACTGTTAAGTACATGGAGCGCACTATATTTTGGCATTAAATATGCTATGGACTGGCAAACTGAAAAACACCGCACGCACAATGCACAAATGATGGCACAAAAAGCACAAATGGCAATGTTGCGCTATCAATTAAACCCCCACTTTTTATTTAATTCCTTAAATTCAATTAGGGCATTGGTTGACGAAAACCAAGCTCATGCAAAAGAGATGATTACAGAACTATCGGAATTTTTACGCTATTCGTTACTGCATAAAGATGCCGCTTTTGTTACACTATCAAATGAAATTGAGGCTGTTAAACACTATTTTTCGATTGAGAAGAAAAGGTTTGAAGAAAAACTTGAAATAGATTTTAATATTGCCGACAATACTAAAAACATTAAAATATTGAGTTTTTTGCTGCACCCACTTATTGAAAATGCAGTAAAATATGGTATGAAAACAAGTAAAATGCCTTTAAAGATTAGCCTATCGGCACAAAAAACAGGGGTTGGCATAATGCTTGAAATTTGCAACTCGGGCAAATGGATTGAACGAAATGGCAACAGCCACAATGGAGGAACAGGCACCGGACTCGATAACGTTGAAAAAAGACTTAAAAATGCATATAATGACGATTACCGGTTTGAAATATTAAAAGGAGAGAAAAATATTTGCATCAGGATTGAAATAAAAGATGAATATTTACATGGCTGAAAAAAAGCATAAAGTATTGGTTGTTGACGATGAACGTTTAGCACGCAAAGATATAATAAGCATGCTTAACGAATTGCCAAACATTGATATTATTGGCGAAGCCGAAGATGTTCCCTCTGCCTTAAAAGCTATTCAGGAACTTAACCCCGATATTGTTTTTTTAGATATTCAAATGCCCGGACAAACCGGCTTTGATTTAGTAGAGCAGGTTGATTTTAAAGGAAAAATTATTTTTGTTACAGCATATGATGAATATGCCCTGCGAGCTTTTGAGATTAACGCACTCGATTATTTAATGAAACCTGTAACACCCAAACGCCTAAAAAAATCGATTGACAGAATTCAATATGAAACCATTGCCAAACCCAAAACTTTTACTCCTCTAAAATATACCGACAGGCTGTTTACAACCATTGGCAATAAAATGCAGTTTTTAAAAATTGAATCAATAGTTTTAATTACAAGCGATGGCGATTATACGCATGTTTATACTCATAACAACAAAAAAGGATTGGTTACCAAAACCATGAAGGAGTGGGAAGAGCGCCTGCCTGAAAAATACTTTTGCAGGATACACCGAAACTCAATAATTAACATAGAGTACATTGATGAAGTTGAAAAATGGTTCAATTATTCATTTAGAGTAAAACTAAAAGGAATTGAAGAACCTGTGGTTATCAGCCGCCGCTACTCAAAAAAGTTAAAAGATATTTTTTCCTAAATTCATATCGTGCAAAACCAATTTTTATTAGCCATAAAGTATCATATCTATAAAAAAGGCGTATATATTTGCACAAATTTTACCACAAATTGGAATTGGAAATTATATATAAAGATGAATACTTTGTTGCTATTAATAAACCACATGGATTATTAACGCACAGGTCGAAATATGCCGATGATGCCAAAATTTTTGCCGTGCAAGAGTTGCGTAACCAATTAGGCCAATATGTTTACCCGTGCCACCGAATTGACCGAAAAACCTCGGGTGTTTTACTATTTTCGTTAAGCGAGCACACCAACTCGTTAATGCAGCAGCAATTTACCGCACATAAAGTTGCCAAAAAATATATAGCCATTGTGCGCGGGCATACCAAAAATAAAGAGACAATTGATTACCCCTTGACAAACGAAAAAGGAAAAAAGCAAGATGCCGTTACTCATTATAAAACCCTAAAACAAACCGAAATAGAAGTCCCTTTCGGGAAGTTTAACACCTCACGATACTCATTGGTTGAAGCCTATCCGCAAACAGGCAGATACCACCAAATACGCAAACACTTCGATCATATTTTTCATCCAATAATTGGCGACCGACCCCATGGCTGCAATAAACAAAACCGCCTATTTAAAGAGCGTTGGAATATGATGACCATGATGCTGCATGCCTCTGAAATAAGTTTTACCCACCCTGTTACAAATGCCGAAACAACAATAAAAGCAAACATAAGCAATGAGTTTAAAAGGGTTATGGATATTATGGCATGGTAACCTGAATAATTGCAATACCCTGAAAATTAGGAGAGAATATATAAAAACCCCGAGGCAAAGCCTCGAGAAATTCTTTTGATAAAAAAAGGGTTTATCCAAATTAATGGATAAACCCTTTTTTTAATCTGTTTGTAATTTTACAACCCGTTGTTTATCAGATTGTTTTATCAAAATTAGTTTCTGTCAATACAGTTTAAATCGGTAAAAGCCCGTTTTAAGCGTTCAACCATTGTGAGCTCCGAAGCACGTAACCAAGCACGTGGGTCGTAGAATTTTTTGTTTGGTTTGTCATCGCCATCAGGGTTTCCGATTTGCCCTTGCAAGTAGGCCTCGTTCTTTTTATAAAACTCCAATACGCCTGTCCATGTTGCCCATTGTGTGTCGGTGTCAATATTCATTTTTATAACCCCATAACCAATTGCTTCGCGAATTTCGGCTTGGCTTGAACCCGACCCGCCATGAAATACAAAATTAACGGGCTTTTCTTCTGTATTATATTTTTCTTGAATATATTTTTGAGAATTATCCAATATTTTTGGGGTTAGCACTACATTACCGGGCTTATAAACGCCATGCACATTGCCAAACGAAGCGGCAATTGTAAAATTGGGGCTTATTTTTTTCAACTCGGTATAAGCATAGGCAACCTCTTCGGGTTGGGTGTATAATTTTGAGCTGTCAACATTTGAATTATCAACGCCATCTTCTTCTCCGCCTGTAATTCCCAATTCAATTTCAAGTGTCATACCTATTTTGCTCATCCTTTCAAGATATTTTTTGCTTATCTCAATATTCTCTTTAATATCTTCTTCAGAAAGGTCAAGCATATGCGAACTGAATAATGGTTTGCCTGTCTCTTTAAAATTCTTTTCGCTGGCATCTAATAAACCGTCAATCCAAGGCAATAGCTTTTTGGCTGCATGGTCGGTATGCAAAATAACAACTACCCCGTATGCTTCGGCCAATGTATGTATGTGTTGTGCTCCAGAAATAGCACCAAGAACAGCTGCGTTATGCCCTTCAAGCTTTAATCCTTTGCCGGCATTAAAAGCAGCCCCACCGTTCGAGAATTGAATAATTACCGGAGAGTTTACTGTTTTTGCAGCCTCCATAACGGCATTTATCGAATCACTTCCCACTACGTTTACTGCCGGTATTGCAAAATTGTTTTCTTTGGCAATACGAAATACCTCTGACACATCATTCCCACTAATTACTCCCGGTTTTACCTTGTCAAAAATTTTCTCACTCATAATGTTAATTTTTTTAATTAGTATTGTTAGTTATGTTTTAAATCTCACTCTTATGGGTTTTAC
>CAYQPP010000189.1:0-1982 GCA_964419235.1 uncultured Bacteroidales bacterium | reverse complement strand
TAAATTACACTAATTTTCCGCGCTTGCTGCAAAACACAATAATTTATACAAAATTTGATGCCTTATTTACTTGCAGCGAGGTTATTCATTAAATATTTCTGCAAATATATTAATTCCATTCTTTAACTAAAAACTAATAAGTGTCTTATTCTACACATTTTAGCACACCCATTATTTTACCTTGATTTTTATCTTTAATAGGTTCGGTAACAAAGCCTGAAATTAAATAGTATTTGAATTTAACTGCCGGATATTGAGTTAATTTTTTGTACTGATCATCAGACAGTTTATAAATTAACAATGAATAAACATCTGCCAAATCATCCATTTTTGTTGAATCAACCGACATTTGCCGAGGATATAGTAAAAGTTCTTCTTTGTTTGATAATTTGAATCCAACCTCGCGTTGTTCTTGAAATGAGAAATTGTTGTACTTATAAAAAACAATTTTAAGATATTTATTTGTACCTATACATTGGGCTTTTACATATAGTGGCTGCCCCTTAACCCTCATTAACATTTCGGGAGCTGTCCTTTTTATAACCAACTCGGTTAGGGCGTCTATTTCATTTTTTTCGAGATTACATTTTTGAGCCTCTGCTTTAACAGATAGGAGTATAATTACAAAAAAAGATACAAAATACAGGGCTCTATTTATAGGTGTGGTTGCCATTGTTTTAAAGCTTTGATAAAATATGCATAAATTCTTTATTAGGCTCAATGCCTTTTGAATTTTGAGCGTATTTGTCTTTTATTTTTATAACTTCAAATAGGTTGATTTCTTCGGCCGTTTCTAATATTATTTTTCCTTTTACTTCAATATCAAAAAACTCTTTTGTTTCTATATGTGTTGCCTCTGAAATATATATTTTCCCTTCGGGCATGTTATGCTCAATGGTACTCGCAATATTTACCGTGTCGCCCCAAATATCGTAGCTAAGTTTGTTTTTACCAACAACTCCGGCAATCGCCTTGCCTGTATGTATGCCTATTCCTATTTTAAAAATTGGGAGGTTGTTATTTAACCGGTTTTGGTTTATGTTAGTAATAATACTATTTATTTTAATTGCCGATAAAACAACATCAATAGGGTTGCTCCTATTTCGTAATGGCACTCCGCCTGCTCCAAGGTATGTGCCGCTTGTGGCTTTTATTTTTTCAACATAATGTGTTTCTAATATACTATCAAACTGCACAAGGTTTTCGTGCAACTGTTTTACCAAATCTTCAATAGGTATGGTATCTGAGAGTTTAAAAAAGTTACGAATATTCAAATTTAATATGGTAACTTTTTTATAGTGGCGGGGCGATGCATAGCCTTTCTTTTTCAACTGTATGGCCACCTCGTAAGGCAATACTTTGTTTAGTACCTCCTCACTTTTTTCTTTAGCAATTTTAAGGGCGTTTTTTTGTTCGGTAAGTTCCTTTATTTGGTCTTCAACATAATCTTTAACAGTTTCAACATGCTCGGTCAATGTTTGTGTATTTTCCCATCGCTGAACCAACTCCTCTTCAACCTCTTTTTGTTGGGTTATATCGGTTTCAATAACGATAAACCGCTCAACCTTGTTGTTTTTGTTTTTTATTGGTGTTAATGTCGATTGTATCCATTTGCGTTCGCCGCCATTAGTAAATATATTGCGTGAAAACCCAAATGAATTGTTGTTTTGGAAAAAACCGCTATCAGTTTCGTTTAATATTTTAATAAAATCGGTGCTTTCATTGGCAAAATTATTTTTTGATTCGCTTGGGTTGTAACCGTGCAGGCGCTCAAAAGCGTTATTAACCCATTCAATTGTGCCATTTTTATTAAGTATTACTATTGAGTTATCTGCCAATAGCGTAACTGAGGCAAGCATTTCAAGCTCATGAAACTTTTGAGCATCAATTTCAATAGTTTTTTTCATAATCAGGTCAAACTTCAGTAATTTGTTAAAAATACAAAATTATTTGTGGAATTTGCGTTTTCACAAATAATCATT
>CAYQPP010000188.1:0-7412 GCA_964419235.1 uncultured Bacteroidales bacterium | reverse complement strand
TATTATATTAATTCCGTAAACAAAAACAGCTTTTAACCGTTATACTTTTAAACCCTGATTAAATAATTTAAAACAATACAGCTATGAAAACTTTTCAAGCATCATCGCAAAATGTTGAGGTTAATGGCGAAACTGTTTATTCAATTATTGACGGAATGGGAGCCTTTAAAAGCAAGGCTTTAGGTATTTTGGCTGAAAACAATATTGTTGACCCCAAACCCGGAATGTGGTATAAACAACAAGATTGGCTAAATGCTTTTAAAACCATTTCAGAAAATGTTGGAGCTTTTACACTCAACACCATTGGGCAAAAAATTCCGGAGAATGCACAATTTCCACCTCAAATTACTGAAATTCATGGGGCTTTGTCATCAATAAACCAAGCTTACCAAATGAATCACAGGGGCGGATTAATCGGCGATTACAACTACACAAAAACAGGCGAAAAATCAGGGAAAATGGTTTGCACCAACCCCTATCCCGATGATTTTGACAATGGGATTATTACCGCCATTGGTCGAAAATTTTTGCCATCAGGCTCATTTAGTATTAAAGTAGTTATTGACAAAGAGCAGCCCATAAGGGGAAAAGGAGAAGACTCTACCACATTTTTGATTTCGTGGTAACAAATTTCTTCAGTAGTGTTACTTCATCAAATCAGTTATACGCCGATTAATAACAGCCTAATATTCTTATACTTTTTAACGCTCATGCAACACCGCCCTAAGAATGGTGTTACATGAGCGTTAATATGTTTGGTTCTACGCTAATCAGCTAAGCAAGGCAATTCTGCAACAAATTTTGAACACCAAGGCTTTATCACTACTAATTTATAACGTTATATTTTAAAAACTATGCTTTTCGGAAAGCAGGATGCAATAATACCAAAATTGGGAAAATTTCAAGCCTGCCTATAATCATATTAAAAGAGAGATAGTATTTGGCAAATACTGTCATGCCTGCAAAATTATTAATAGGCCCAATTTTCCCAAAACCCGGACCTATACCCCCAAGAGTAGTAATTACACTACTGGCGGCGGTATGTAAATCGGTACCGGTAGAGCATATAACAAGCGTACCTACAATAAACATAAAAAAGTATATGGTTATAAAAGCCGACACACTTTGAATATTGCGCGATGTAAGTTTTATTTTATTGTAGCGTATTGTTTTTACAGAATTCGGACTCAATATATGGGTAAACCGTAATTTTGCCGTTTTAAAAGCTATAATATATCGGGCAACTTTTACACCTCCTCCAGTTGACCCGACACATGCACCAATAAACATTAAAACCCAAATAATCATATGCGACATGTTTGGCCACAGCTCATAATTATATGAGGCAAAACCCGTAGCCGTAATTATTGAAGTTACTTGAAAAGCCGCTTGACGAAACGCATTTTCAAAATGACTGAAAAGTGGGGCTATATTAAATGTTACAAGTAATACTGCAACTACAATTATTACTAAAAACACCCTTAACTCTTCATCATGTAAAACATTACGAAGCTTTCCTGTAAGAAAAAAATAGTGAAGCGTAAAATTAATCCCCGACATAACCATAAATGCAATTATTACATATTGAATATAGGGACTCATTTCGATAATGCTGCTGTTATGCGTAGAAAAGCCGCCGGTAGCTATTGTTGCAAACGAATGGCATATTGCATCGTAAAATGTCATTCCGCCAAACATTAACAACAGCATTTCGGTAAATGTTAAAATAAAATATATTAAATAAAGACGTTTGGCAACATCAATAATACGGGGCTTTATTTTTTCTATCCCTAACAATGAGCCTTCGGCTGTCATTAAGTGCGTACCGTTAATACGCATCTCGCGCATTATTATCACTACAATAATAATAATTCCCATTCCACCCATCCAATGTGTAGTA
The DNA here is from genome assembly GCA_964419235.1 of uncultured Bacteroidales bacterium. Lineage (GTDB taxonomy): Bacteria > Bacteroidota > Bacteroidia > Bacteroidales > SZUA-534 > GH45. Next base: position 5,512 of record CAYQPP010000188.1, on the reverse strand, counting down.
GCCCTCCAAAACAGAATACTTTTGGGCAACGATTCAATATCTGTTAAAATAGAACTGCCCGTTGTGGTAAAACCCGACACCGATTCAAAAAATGCATTCTCGAATCCCGATATTTGGTGTGTCAATAGGTATGGGAGAACTCCCAAAAGTGGTATTAAAATCCATATTAAGCCAATGGTTATAAAGCTTTCGCGCAAGTTATAATAGCTATGCCCTTTATTGTGCGAAAGCAAAAGCAAAAACAACCCCGCACCCAATGTTATTAGTACTGATGCAATTTCAGCAATAAGGGTGTTTTCATTATAATATAAGCCAAACGGTATCATAAACACCATAAATATCGACTCAATTATTAACCCAAAACCAAGCGTATATATAATATTCCTAAAATTTATTAACTTTAACATAATACTGTGGTATTAAAAATATTGCATAATGAAGCTAATAATTGAATAAGCACATTATTCAACCTGTATTAGCAAACAATTAATTAACATCTATAAAAAAAACGAACCCTTTTATGGATGCACTATTAAAGAAAACTTAGTGAAATGTTAAAGAGGCGGTGGGATATCTAATATTTTGTAGTCTTTTATAAGAGGGTTTATTAAATATAAGGATAAGTAGTTTGTTGCTAAAATTTTAACAATTGGCTCAACTTTGGTTCTCAATTCCTTACAGCACCTGCTTTCAAAAACGCAATCATCATCATTATCATCATCATTAAAATAATTATAAAAACAAGTTGACGATATTGGTAACGGCGAAGAATAAGTACATTTATTATTAAAGCTATGAGTATTAGCTATGGGCACTTTGCAAATAAATACCCAAACAATAATTACCAATAATATGCGTATCCCTTTTGGTTGCATTTTATTTTTAACAAATTTTTAACAAATCAAGCAATAATTATTAAGCATTAAACAATTAAAGCACTTTTTTTTGACTAATTTTCAGATAATTTTACGCAAAGGTTTCCAAACTTATCTTAACCTGCATAATGCAGGAATTAATTATTATGCATAAACATAATTAAAAGAATTTTTACCTTTGAGAAAAATTATGCAATGAACAGACCTGTTTTCAATTACCTAATATTGGTTTTTTTATTAGTTGCCGCCCTATCGTGCACGCATACAAAAAAAAAGAGGCCAAACACAAGTCTGCCGCCAAAATACGCAATAACGGCAGAACCTGAATTTAAGCATCAAGGCAACTTGCAATTTATTAACAACAACGACACAATTGTTGAAATCGAGGTAGAAATTGCCGATACCGATGCCAAGCGCGAAAAAGGGCTGATGTACCGAAAAGCCATGAAAAAAAACAGGGGGATGCTTTTTATATTCCCCGACGAAAGCCGCCGCTCATTTTGGATGAAGGAGACACACATACCTCTTGATATAATTTTTGTAAATGCCAACAAAGAGATTATCCATATTGCCGAAAACTGCAAGCCTTATTCGCTAAAAAGTATCCCGTCGTTTGAGTATGCACAGTATGTTATTGAGGTAAATGCAGGGTTTTGCAAAGAGTACTCAATAAACACCATGCACAAAATCAGCTTTTTATTAAAACAGTAACACCATTTTCAAATGTCGCTATTTAATATATATTTAAAACTTGGCTTTGGACACATAATTGATTATCAAGCCTTTGACCATATATTGTTTATAGTGTGCCTAACCGCCGTTTACACGCTAACCAATTGGAAAAAAGTATTTATACTGGTAACTTCATTTACCATCGGCCATTCGGTTACCCTCGCCCTGTCAACGCTGAATATCGTAAAAATCAGTTCGGCATTGGTCGAGTTTCTTATACCGCTAACAATTTTTATAACCGCAATTGGCAATATGGTTGAGAAACGCGACGGCTTTTCAGACAGGCTGCACACATTTAAGTATTTTGTCGCAATGCTTTTCGGACTTATACACGGGTTGGGGTTTTCAAATTATTTAAAAAGCTTATTGGGCAAAGAGCATAATATTATTAAACCTCTTTTTGCCTTTAATTTAGGACTTGAGATAGGACAAATATTAATTGTTTTGGTTATTCTTACATCGGCTACCGTTGCGATAAACAGATTCAGGATTAAAAAACGCGAGTGGATGTTGGTGTTGTCGGGGGCAGGATTGGGCGTTTCAATAATGCTAATGATTGAGAGGCTTCAACAGCTTTAATAAATAATATGATGCAAAAAACTATTATTTTCAGTAAATTTGAATATAAAACTATAAACCGATGGACAAAAGGGTGTTTGATATAATAGTTATTACTGTAATCAGGCTATTTATGTTTGTATTATAGATATCAAACCTGCTTAAAAAATCGGCAAGGCTTATGTTGTAACACTCTGTTTATTAACAATATTTTGAATACAAATTAAAAAACAACCATAAATCGCTAAAAAATGAGACACCTTTTATTAATAATAATATCGGCAACATACCTAACGGCAAGCTCGCAAAACATAGCAGCATTTTCCGATTACCAAAAAAGTTTTTATGTTTTTGACGACGGCAAAACCCGCCAGCTTGAGTTTCAACCTGTTTTATCGTACCAAACAGGCGACAAATGCATTGGTTACGAAACCAACGGCAACCACCTAAAAGTTTACAACAACCACATTGATTATGATGTAAGCTCAATGGTAAAATCATATAAGGTAACCGATAATTTGGTCTCGTATCAGGTAGGCACACAGCTTTATGTTTTTGAAGACGGAAACAAAAGGCTTTTGTCGAAATTTGTAGGCAACTACCTTGCAGGCGACAGCCTTGTTGCCTTTTTTGACACCGAAAAATACTTTTTTCAGGTTTACTACAATGGCAAAATCATTACTTTAGAAGATGGGCTGCTATTTGAAGATATTGCACTTTTTAAAGTAGGCCAAAATATTTTAGGTTATATTGATGCATTCCAAAACTTTAAGGTTTTTTACCATGGCGAGGTTACAGAGCTGCTACAAACAAAAAGCGTGCAAGGCGAATTAGGCCGCAACGTAATGGCTTATATCGACCCTATTACCGATTTTTTGCAGGTTTTTTACAACGGTGAGGTTATTGAACTCGAAACTTTTAAACCAAAATCGTATCAGGTTGGATACGAAAAGGTAGCCTATGTTACCAACATGGACGATTTTAAACTTTTTGACAACGGCGAAATATATACAATAAGCTCATATAAACCCGAGGCATATTTGCTTAAAGACGAGATAGTAGTTTACGAACAACAAAACCAACTGCGGGCATTTTATAAAGGCGAGGACTACTTGGTTGAAAACTACATTCCAACATCGTACAAAGTACACGAAAGCATTATTGCCTATTTAAACCAAAACGGGTATCTGAATATTTTTGTTGACGGCGAGAGCAAAACACTTTCGTATGAAAAAATAAACGACTACAAAGTACTGCGAAACCTTGTTATTTATAATGAAGGCATGAACACCACAAAAATTTATTATAAAGGGCAAACATATGAACAATAGTTATTCTTTACCCCTACTCTTTTATACAGTATTTTTTAATTACAGGGTAAGCCTCCTCAATACCCAGCTCGCCCGCCTTGCTCATATCAAGGCAGCCCTTATCGTCGTCTTGAAGGTAAATAAGCGTTAAACCCCTGTTAAAATATGCCTGCGGAATTTCAGGCCCCACCTCAATACATTTGGTATAATCATCAATGGCGCCGGTAAAATCTTTTGTCATACATTTTACGTTGCCGCGGTTATAATATGCAAAACCAAATGATGGGTTAAGCGTTATAGCCTTATCCAAATCGCCTATAACATCATTATAATCAATGTATTCCGTTGCCTGTTTATGGTCATCGTTGTGGGTGGTAGCTTTTCCCTCAAGGGTAATAACTTGCGAGTAGTCATCTAACGAGTTTATATATTCTATCATTAAATAGCGGGTATTTGCACGGTTAAAATAGGCCAGTTCAAAATTCGGGTCGATAGCAATAGCAGTACTATATGCCTTTAACGATTGGTTAAAATTTTGTATCATACTATTCAACAAACCCTGATAAAAGTACAAATATGTGTCAAAAGTCGATTTCAGCTTTTCGTTCTCGGTCAAGTTAAGCAGTGTTCTCACGCTGTCAACCTCAAGTATCGACAGTTCCGACGACACAACAAACAATGTGTTCAGCATTTTGTTTGAGTTCAGTTTTTCGAGGCTTTCCAGATAAAACGCAATGTTTTCACGATGCAAATCATCTTGTTTGCTTGTAATCAGCAATATAGGCTTTAGATCGATAACAATACGTCGGTTTTGTATCTGCCCATCATCCATGTTTGCACGAAAAAAATCGGAATCGAACTCAATTATTTTATTGAAATTGTATGATGTGTCCATGAACTCTGCCATGGTGCTGTCGCCGTCATTTTTTGACTGGTACTCCTCAATTTTTTTCTTTGCCGTCTCTTTATCATCCAAAGCCCCTGTTATATCGCCAATTTGGTAACGTGCCGATGAGCGCGCCTGATAGGCTTTTGCAAAATCGGGGAAAATCTCGATAGCCTGACTCCAGTCTTGAATTGCCCCGTAATAGTCGCCTGTTTCATATTTTACACCGCCCCTGTTAAAATACGGAAGTATATTGCCCGGGTTGTGCTCGGCAGCTTTTGAATAATCGGCAATAGCACCGTAATTATCGCCAAGCTGCGATTTAAGTATAGCACGATTAAAATAGGTCAAAGCATTCTCGGGATCTAACTCCAACACCTTGTTATAATCCTCCATTGTCCCATCCAAATCATCGGAATGATACCTGATTATCGCCCTCTGAAAATAGTATAGGGTGTTGCTCTCATCCATACTGATTGCCCTGTCTAAATCTTTCAACGCATCGTCATACTCCTCTTTTTCCGACAAGGCAACCGCCCTGCGTGCAAACCCGTCGGGGTTATAAGGGTTTAGCTTAATCCCTTTTGTAAAATCTTTTATTGCGCCATCGTAATCTTTTATGCTCAGTTTTGCGTAACCGCGATGCAAATATGCATACGGCAACTCGTTGTTCAGCTTTAGCGCCTTGTTAAAATCAACAATCGATTTGTCAAACTCTTTAATCATTAAATAGATAAAGCCCCTGCTAACATAATTGTCGGCATTGGACAAATCAAGCTCTATGGCTTTGTCAATATCTTCTAAAGCATCTTGGTAATCTTGCAATGCGGCTTTTGTAATACCTCTAAACCTAAAACCTTCGGCAAAATATGGGTTAAGCTCAATAACCTTATTAAAATCGGCAAAAGCACCTTGGTAATCGCTAAGCGAATATTTGGCAAAACCCCTAAAATAGTAAGCCTCCAAAACATCGGGCTTAATTTGTATTATAGTGTTAAAACGCTGTATGGCCGATGTGTAGTTCGATTTCATTAAATCGCGATGCCCCTCGATTAAATAGTGCTGTATATCAAATTGAGGATAAGCGAAAATGGTTATTAGGTTAAAAGTTATAAAAATCAGTATTTTCTTTATCTGTAACATATTTTATT
>CAYQPP010000187.1:0-7452 GCA_964419235.1 uncultured Bacteroidales bacterium | reverse complement strand
TCATTAGAAGACTCCGGAACATTGACATCTGCCCTTATTCCGTGGAATACATGTGGGGCATATATGGCCGGTACCCTCGGTGTTTCAACAATGGCGTATTTGCCATATGCGTTTTTTAACTATATAAGCCCTATTGTTTCAATAATATTTGCTGCCACAGGCTTTTCGGTAAAAAAGATTGAAAACGGTAATGCCGAAAAAAAATAGTAAATAGATAAACCCAACCATGCCGGAGATAATATTTGAGGCGGGCGCGGGTTAACAATAACTTTTGCTAAATAGTAACTGTAAAATTATATGCTGATGAATTTATCAAATATTCTATATACAAAAATTAAAATACTATCAATAGTAGTGTTATTGCCGCTTTCGTTATTTTCACAAAACGGTGGTTTTACAGGTATGGGCAACTCATCGGTAATGTTATACGATTTTTGGGCTATTTATAACAACCAAGCGGGGTTGTCCGATATTGACCGCCCTGAAGTTGGTATTTGCTACGAAAATAATTATGCTTTGTGGGAAACAGGCAAGCAGTCGGCAGGTTTTGTTTTGCCCACAAAAACCGGAAATTTTGCCTTGTCGGCCAATAGGTTTGGATATTCGGGGTACGCTGAAAATAGTATTGGGCTGGCTTTTGCAAGAAACCTTGGGAAATTGTTTTCGGCATCGATTCAATTCGACTATCTGTTTTATACACAATCGGAAAATTACGGCTATAAAGGCGCCTTGCTTTTTCAGGTTGGGCTAATAAGCAGGCCAATCGAAAATTTGCAAATAGGGCTGCATGTGTATAACCCCGGTCATGTAACGCTTGAAGATTACGATGACAAAAGGGTTCCTACTGTAATACGGTTTGGGCTGAGCTATTATTTTAGCGAGCAGGTGCTTTTTTCGGTTGAAACAGAAAAGGATATCGACAAGGAGAACAGGTTTAAAACAGGGCTGCAATACGAAATTATCGACGGTTTTTTTATACGTACAGGCTTTTTAACAAACCCAAACCAGTTTAGCCTCGGAATAGGATATGCACTCAATGATTTTACTGTTGATATTGCAACCACAACCCACGAATCGTTGCCATTGTCAACCCAAATTTCATTCAAATACAGGTTTTAAACATATGTTAAGCTTAATATTACACACTTGCAGTTCGATATAAATAGTTGCCAAACAATAAAATTATAAACAGAAAAATAGGATTAAAATAATTAATATGCATGCCGTGAAAAAACGTTGACAAATGCAAAAAAAGATATTTTTTATTGGCATTATGTTGCTTGGTTTTTATGCCCTTTTTGGACAAGAGGCAAAAACCAACCAACAGGCTATTGAAGATTTGGTTGAGGAGATAGCCCAAGGTATTGTTGGCGAAACAGACTATTCACAAATTACCGATAACCTATATTACTTTCTTGAAAACCCTGTAAACCTAAATACAGCCCCTACCGAAACGCTTGAAAAACTTAGGATATTAAATGATTTTCAGATTAAAAGCCTTTTAAACTATATTGAACATAGGGGCAAACTTGCCACAATTTACGAGCTGCAACTAATTGAGGGCTTTGACTATGCCACAATAAAAAAGGTTTTGCCGTTTGTTACCGTTTTGCCCGATAATTACACAAAAACTTGGTCGGTAAATAAAGCTTTTAAATATGGCAAGCACTCAATGTTTGGGCGTGTTCATTCGGTAATTGAAACGCAAAACGGGTTTAAAAAAGTTGCCGATTCGGTTTTAAACGAAAACCCAAGCCGCTATTATCCGGGCAACCGCATGCGGATTTATACACGTTACAAGTTTAATTACAAAAATAAATTGCAATGGGGCATAACTGCCGAAAAAGACCCCGGCGAACAGTTTTTAAAAGGCGGGCAAAAAGCGGGTTTCGATTTTTATTCGGCACATTTGCAGGTAAGCGATATTGGCGTATTAAAAACGGCTGTTTTGGGCGATTTTCAGGCACAACTTGGGCAAGGGCTAATAATGTGGTCGTACATCAGCCAAGGCAAGTCGTCGTATGTTATGGACATCAGAAAACGCGGGCAGGGACTGAAAAAATACTCGTCAACCGATGAAAATGTTTATTTGCGGGGTGGCGGGCTTACAGTCGAAAAATGGGGGGTAAGCCTAACTGCATTTGGCTCATACAAAAACAGAGACGCAAATATATCAATAGGCGATTCCCTTTCAAATAGCGAAAAAATTTCGTCGTTACTAAATTCGGGAATCCATGCCTTGCCTGCCGAAATTGAAGATAAGAATTCAATAACCGAAACTATTTACGGCGGCAATTTAAACTGGCGCCATAAAAATTTTAAAATAGGCGTTTCGGGTATAAACTACCGGTTTAATATACCGTTTAAAATTAACAATACGCCTGAAAACAGGTATCGCTTTAGCGGAAAAAACAATTATAACATTAGTGCCGATGCCGAATACAGATTTAAGGCGATATATGTTTTTGGTGAGGCGGCAATGTCGCAAAACGGCAATAAAGCAGTTTTAGCCGGTGCGCTTATGGAGCTGTCGCCACAGTTCCGCACAGCCATTTTATACCGCAACTATCAAAAAGGGTATCAGGCATTATATAGCAACGCCTTTGCCGAAAGCTCGCGCATACAAAATGAGCAGGGTTTTTATTTGGGGGCAGAAATGCATCCTGTAAAGAAGTGGAAAATTTCGGCCTATTATGATTTTTACAAATTCCCGTGGATAAAAAGTCAGGCCGATTCACCCTCAAAGGGCAACGACTATTTGATACAGGCCGATTTTACGGCATCGCAAACCCTGAATATGTATTGCCGGTATAAACACGAGGAAAAGGAGGTTAATATAAGCATTGAGCAGGCGGGGATACCGCCGCTCGGTATTGTTGACAAAGTACAGTTTAGGTATCATGTAAATTACCGGCCGGGCAAAAATTGGAAATTGCGCAACAGGCTCGAATTGAGCAGTTATAAACAGGAAAATAATGAAAAGGAGTATGGCTACATGCTTTACCAAGATATTATTTACCGCCCCGATTACCCTATTTCGATTATTTTTAGGTATGCTGTTTTTGACACAAAAGGTTATAACACACGTATTTACACCTATGAAAACGAGGTGCTAAATGCCTACTCGGTGCCTCCGCTGTTTGATAAAGGGATAAGAACCTATATTATTGCGCACTATCGGCTATCGGAAAAAATTGATTTTTGGCTGCGCTTGGCACAAACATGGTATGCCGACAAAAAAACCATTGGCACAGGACTTAACCAAATTAGCGGTAATACCAAATCGGAGGTGAAATTCCAGTTACGGCTTAAATTTTGATGCAACCTTTCTGTTTTTTTCGATCTATTTTAAAACAACGAGATATGTTGCTATATTAGCAATTATTTTTGAAAACATTTTTTTACTTCTTATAAATTATTAAACGCATGAAAAATAATGTTCAATCAATTAAAAAGCAAATAATATTTTTCGGGTTTTTACTTTTTGCATTAACCACAAATGCCCAAGTTGTAATTAATGAGTATTCGTGTGCAAACCTAAAGTCGTTTCCCGATAATTTTGCAAAACATGGCGATTGGATTGAGCTGTATAATGCAGGCGATGCCGAAGTTAATGTGGCGGGCTATTATTTAAGCGATAATTTATCGAAACCCCAAAAATGGGAAATACCCGATGCTACAGGCAGCACAATTCCTGCAAAAGGCTTTATGATTTTTTGGGCAACAAAACGCGATACTGCTATTGATGGGCATTTTCATACAAATTTTACGCTTAAACAGACAAAAAAGAAAAAAGAGACGATAGTGCTCTCAAATACCGCAGGAGAAAAAATTGATGAAATAAAAATTTCTATTCACCAAGTTGAACATTCAATGGGGCGTACAACCGACGGTGCCGCAACATGGAGCGTTTTTAAAGAGCCAACCCTTAAAGCAAGTAATAACGAATCAACACCATACAGTTATGCTCCAAGGGCTGTTTTAAGTAAAGTGGCGGGTTTTTACAGTTCGCAGGTAACTGTTGAAATTTCAGGTGCCGAGCAAAATCAAGAAATTAGATACACATTAGACGGCTCTTTTCCCGAGGCAACTTCAAGTTTGTATTCCGATGCAATAAATATAACATCAACAACAGTTTTAAAGGCCCGTATTTTTAGTTCAGAAAACGATGTGCTACCCGGCTTAATGCAGTATGCAACCTATTTTATTGATGTAAGCCATACGCTTCCGGTAATATCGGTTACAGGCAATCAAATGTTAGATTTGGTTAATGACATTACACCTTTGGTACGCCCTACGGGTACATTTGAGTATTTTCAAAACGACACCCTGTCAACCCGTGCAGCAGGCGAATATAATAAACACGGGCAAGACTCATGGGTTTGCGATCAACGTTCAATCGATTTTATCTCAAGAGACGAGATGGGCGACAACCATTCGCTAAAAGGGAAACTATTCCATATCTCCGATAGGAAAAAATTCCAAAGGATTATTTTAAGGGCCTCGGGCGATGATAATTACCCTTGTGGGCATAATCCCTCAAACAATGGTAGTGCGCATATGAGAGATGGTTTTATACAAAACTTGGTAAAAAGAGACGGGCTGCACCTTGATGTGAGGTTGAGCGAGCGCAATGTTGTTTATATTAATGGCCAGTATTGGGGGGTTTATGAAATTAGGGAGAATGTTGACGACCACGACTATACAAAATATTATTATAAGCAGAGCAGGTACGACTTGCAGTACATTCTAACGTGGGGGCGAACATGGGTTGGCTACGGAGGAGAAAAAGCCTATAGCGATTGGAAAGAGTGCTATAACTTTATTATAGACAACGATATGACCGTTCAAACTAACTACGACTCGGTTAAATCAATGTTTAATGTAAAAAGCTTTGTCGATTATATTTTGGTTAACTCATTTACCGTTTGTACCGACTGGCTAAATTATAATGTAGCTTGGTGGCGTGGGCTAAACCCCAAGGGAAACCACAAAAAATGGGGATATACCCTTTGGGACAATGATGCTACTTTTGCATTTTATATTAATTATACCGGTTTGTCCGATACAAGCGCAAATGCTTTGCCTTGTAATCCCGAAGGGCTTGATAACTCATATTCAGACCCTGAAGGGCATATAAAAATGTTAAACAAACTAAATGAAAACGAAGAGTTTCACCAATATTATGTTGGCAGACAGGCCGACTTGTTAAACACTACCTTTGGAAGCGAAAATATGTTAGGCTACTTTGATGAATATATGGCAATTATTGAACCCGAAATGGCACAACATGCCATAAGGTGGAATGGTACATATGATGAGTGGAAAGCAAATGCAGCAAGGCTCAGGAATTTTATTGTTAGACGGACAACTGCTTTAGAAACAGGCATTAGTAGTTGTTATGACCTTTCGGGGCCTTATGATTTAACAATTACAAGCAGCCACCCAAACCAAACAAAAGTAAAGGTAAACTCGCTTAAAATTGAAAATTTTCCGTGGACAGGAAAATACTATGAAGGGATGGATACAAAACTAAAATCATCTGTTAATAAAGGCGAAGACCTAAAACTGCAAAAATGGGAAAGCAACCACCATACATTTTCGCCCGATAATACATCAAAAGAGGTTGTGGTTAGCTTAACATCAATTGATACGGTAAAAGCTTTCTTTCAATTCCATAACGATATTTCCGATTTGTCAGCCTTAGCAAAGGTTGATGTTTTTCCAACGGTTATTACAAACAGTTTTACTGTTGAGTATAATTTAACAAAAGCATCAAACGTTGAGGTTAGCCTATTCGATATTTCAGGCAAAATGATTACTCAGCTTATTCCTATAACATACCACAACTCACCGGGTGAGTATTCTGTTACTTTAGACATGTCGAGCACAAATATTGTAGGGGGGTCGTATATTTTATACTTTAAATCAGACGAATTTCACAAAACAACAAAAATTGTGTATCTGAAATAAAATCGCATTAGTTTAGTGTTAAATAGTTTAATTATCTGAAAATCGGGGCGCAACTATATAATTACAAAATATGGTTAAGCCCCGATTACTTTTAAAACCCTTTTTTATTATTTATCATAACCAAAAAATATAAATAATGATTGCCCATACCGACAAAACCATATTATCAGCTATAAAACTTTTTGCACTAACTCTATTATTGTTGGTTAGCTGCAATTCTGAGAAAAACATACACGGTAGTAAAAAAGATGAGGTGGTAAAATCAATTAATTTTAAAAACCTGAACACAAACTTGTTTAACAATAAAAACATAAACATACTTAAGCACTATTTAATTGGCAACCCAAGGTGGGATTTTAGGTCATACCACGGAAAAACTTACGCAATTAGGCGATATGCCGAAAACAACAGCTTTGTACCATATAAAAGTGAGTATGTATGTAAATATGCCGGAAATGGTTTAAAAAATCAATCGAGGGTAATATTGTCGTTTGGCAGGCCTGTAAAGTTTTATGACTATATGGACTATACAGAAGTTGGGGCAAACGATAAAACAATTAAAATTAAGGCAATAAAAAACAATCCCGAATCGGGCAAAACAGGCACATACCTAATAATTAAATCAGAATTGGTAAATGTTGAGATTTTTGAATTGTCGGGTGATAAGCAGAGGAGGTTTACCCAGCAGGTTATTAACGAACTGTCGCAAGAATTCTATTCGGTATTAAAATATAACAACGAGATTGAAAAAAATGGGGTACTGCCGTTCCCTGTATATTACCCTATTACATTCGATTCGGTATTTTTTGAAATAGACAAAGGCAAACAACCCGGGATGTATATTGCCAAAGCCAACGTAAAAAATAACGCACAAGGCGTTGTTTATATAAAAGTTTTTGACAAAGATTCAGGCACAAAACTTTCGGCAAAAACCATTAAACCAATTACAACACGCAAAATTGGCTGGTCGGCAAATGCCGAAACCCTGTTTTATTACCAATCGGAGTTTAGAATAATGGTAGGAGCGTTAAACAGACCATTTACCGCCCGCATCGAATTTTGGTTTAAAGGTAACAACGGTACCGAAAAAAAACTGTTTGAAAAAGAGATGCAGGTTGAAAGCTGGAAAAGGACAGGCCATAATTAATCATATCTTTTTGTGCCTATCCGAACAGTTCTATCTGAATTATTAGGGTAGGTCGGGCGCGTTTCTCTTGTATGATGATTTCATAACAACAAATTAATAAAATCAAATTGGTGCAATGGTTTATTGAATTCTCATATTGTTTTTAATCAAAAGAATTCCTCGAGGCTTTGTCTTGGGGTTCCATATATTCTCCTCTAATTTTTAGGAGAGATATTAACTAGCAATTGCTGGTTGATAGAAGGGTAAAATAATTTAGCTTTTGGGCTGAAATAAAGTTGGTGTAATACCTCTTGGCTCTGCCACGGGGATAGTCAACTTTAAGAATTTTTTTT
>CAYQPP010000186.1:0-7456 GCA_964419235.1 uncultured Bacteroidales bacterium | reverse complement strand
ATTTTGAAATAATCGAGAAAAAATAAATTTTACAAAAGCATTATGGCCAAACAGCCTTCAATTGAACAAGATGGTACCATTATCGAAGCATTAAGTAACGCAATGTTTCGGGTTGAGTTAGAAAATGGACATGTGATTACAGCACATATCTCAGGTAAAATGCGTATGCATTATATTAAAATTTTACCCGGAGATAAAGTGAAAGTTGAAATGTCTCCTTATGATTTAACAAAGGGGCGTATAACATTTAGATACAAATAAAAGGATTTAAGATGAAAGTAAGAGCATCAGTAAAAAAGCGTAGTTCCGATTGTAAAATCGTACGAAGAAAAGGACGTTTGTATGTGATTAACAAAAAAAATCCAAAATTTAAGCAACGTCAAGGATAATTTTATTTAACTTTGCAAACCGAAATTTTAAACAGTAATTTATGGCACGATTAGTAGGTGTTGATTTACCAAAGAATAAAAGAGGCGAAGTAGGCCTTACATATATATTTGGTGTTGGACAAAACTCTGCCCGCAGAATTCTTACCGAAGCTAAAGTTGATTTTAACACTAAGGTTAAGGACTGGACAGATTCAGAAGTTGCGGCATTACGTAAAATTCTGAATGAGAAATTTAAACTGGAGGGTGAACTTCGCTCAGAAATACAGTTAAACATTAAGCGATTAATGGATATTGGTTGTTATCGTGGAATACGCCACCGTATCGGGTTACCGGTTCGCGGGCAAAACACACAAAACAATGCACGTACTCGTAAGGGTAGAAAGAAAACCGTTGCGAATAAAAAGAAAGCAACTAAATAAGAGATAAGTTATTATGGCACAAAAGTCTAAAACTACAAGAAAAAGGGTTGTAAAGGTTGAAGCCACCGGACAAGTCCACATACATTCGTCATTTAATAATATTATTATTTCAATAACGAATAACGACGGACAGGTTATTTCATGGTCATCAGCCGGAAAACATGGATTTAGAGGATCGAAAAAGAACACTCCTTATGCTGCTCAGGTATCGGCTCAAGATTGCGCAAAAGTAGCATACGACTCAGGAATGAGAAAAGCAAAAGTATTTGTGAAAGGTCCTGGTACAGGTAGAGAATCTGCTATCAGAACAATTCATAATCAAGGTATTGAAGTAGTAGAGATTGTAGATGTTACACCACTACCTCATAATGGTTGTAGGCCTCCAAAAAGGAGACGTGTTTAATTTTTGTATTGATTAAAAAATTTTAGCAGATGGCTAGATATATTGGACCAAAAACCAAGATTGCCAGAAAATTTGGCGACCCTATTTACGGGCCGGATAAATATTTTGAAAGAAAAAACTTTCCGCCTGGGCAACATGGTATGAACAAAAAAAGAAGAAAATCATCAGAGTATGGTGATCAGCTTAAGGAAAAGCAAAAAGCAAAATATACCTATGGTATACTTGAGAAGCAATTTGCCAACATGTTCCAAAAAGCACAACGTAACAAAGGCGTAACGGGTGAAGTACTTTTACAGTTGTTAGAGTCAAGGCTCGACAATGTAGTATTCCGTTTAGGAATTGCCCCTACAAGGGCAGGAGCTCGCCAGTTAGTTTCTCATAAACATATTACTGTTGACGGTAGTGTTGTGAATATTCCTTCATACACATTAAAAGCCGGACAAGTAATAGGCGTACGAGAAAAATCGAAATCGCTAGAGGTAGTTATAAATGCACTATCAAGCGAGAACCATAGCAAATACCCATGGTTAGAGTGGGATGCTGACAATAAAAATGGAAAATACCTTAATGTTCCCGAAAGAAGTGAAATTCCTGAAAATATTAAGGAACAATTAATCGTAGAATTATACTCTAAGTAATTTTTATATTATGGCAATTTTAGCTTTTCAAAAGCCCGATAAAGTTATAATGCTGGAAGCGGATGACCATTTAGGAAAATTCGAATTCAGACCGTTGGAACCTGGTTACGGTAACACAGTTGGTAACGCTTTACGCAGAATATTACTTTCTTCATTAGAAGGTTTTGCTATTACTACAGTAAAAATTGAAGGTGTAGAACACGAGTTCTCTACAATTCCTGGAGTAATTGAAGATGTTACTGAAATTGCGTTAAATTTAAAACAAGTAAGGTTTAAACAGCAAATTGAAGACATTGATCACGAAAAAGTTTCAATAACTATTACCGATCAAGAGGTTTTTACCGCTGGTGATATTGCTCGTTTTATTACAGGTTTTGAAGTATTGAACCCTGATTTGGTAATTTGCAAGCTTGAATCTTCTGTAAAATTCCAAATGGAAATAACCATCAACAAAGGTAGAGGTTATGTTCCGTCAGAAGAGAACATGCCTATGGATGCAGAGTTTGGTGTAATTGCACTCGATTCTATTCACACACCCATTCGCAACGTTAAGTATGCTGTTGAAAACTATCGGGTTGAACAAAAAACAGACTACGAAAAGCTTGTATTTGAAATTAAAACTGATGGTGCAATCCATCCAAAAGAGGCATTGAAAGAGGCCGCAAAAATACTTATTTACCACTTTATGCTATTCTCAGATGAAAAAATCACTTTAGATTCTGACGAAAAATATCAAGCAGAAGAGTTTGACGAAGAGGTATTGCATATGCGCCAACTTCTAAAAACAAAACTTGTTGACATGGATCTTTCGGTAAGGGCATTAAACTGCTTAAAAGCTGCCGATGTTGATTCACTTGGTGATTTATGCACCTACAACAAAAACGATTTGTTAAAATTCAGAAATTTTGGTAAAAAATCATTAACTGAATTAGAAGACTTGTTGGATTCAATGAACCTTACTTTTGGAATGGACATCAGTAAGTATAAACTTGAGAAAGAATAATTGAGATGAGACACAATAAAAGTTTTAATCATTTAGGTAGAAAAACAGCCCATAGGCATGCAATGTTGTCAAATATGGCCACATCGCTAATTCTGCATAAAAGAATAAATACTACCGTTGCAAAAGCAAAAGCTTTAAAAAGCTATGTTGAACCTTTGGTTACTAAATCAAAAGTTGATTCAACACACTCGCGCAGAGTAGTATTTAGTTATCTTCAAAATAAAGAGAGCGTTTCTGAACTTTTTAGAGACATTGCTGTTAAGGTAGCAAACCGCCCCGGAGGATATACCCGAATACTAAAAACGGGTACTCGAATGGGTGATAACGCCGACATGTGTATTATTGAATTTGTTGATTACAACGAAGATTATACACAAGCTAAAGAGTCAGCTAAAAAATCAACAACTCGCCGCAGAAGGGGTGGTAAAAAACCATCGGCTGCCGCAACAACCGAAGTTAAAGAAGTAGTTGAAACTGAAACAAAAGCTGTTGAAACCGAAGCCAAAACTGTAGAAACAGAGGCTAAAGTTGATAAAGCTGCTGAGGAGGTTAAACCCGAGGCAAAAGCCGAGAAGGTTGTTAAAGAAGAGCCCAAAGTAGAAAAAGCTCCGGTTGAGAAAAAAGCTGAACCAAAGGCTGAAGAAAAAACCGAAGAGGTAAAAAAGGAAGCCAAAAAAGAGCCAAAAAAGGTTGTGGCCGAGAAAGAAAAGAAAGATGATAAAAAAGAAGAGTAAAATCATATTTTAATGTATTTGAAGAGGGATAAATTGCTTATATTTATCCCTCTTTTTATTGGAAGTAATTTTCGATAACTCAAAAATCAAAAATTTAATATTATGGGATTAATTGCAAATGTTCATGCCCGTGAAATCATGGATTCACGCGGAAACCCAACCATTGAGGTTGAGGTAACTTTAGATTGTGGAATTGTCGGCCGTGCTGCTGTACCGTCGGGTGCGTCAACAGGCGAGAATGAGGCGCTTGAATTGCGCGATGGCGATAAAAAACGCTTTCAGGGAAAAGGTGTTTTGAAAGCTGTGGCAAACGTAAATGAAAAAATAGGCCCCGAATTGTTGGGTATGCCTGTAACTGAGCAAGTAGGCATTGATAAAAAAATGCTTGAGCTTGATGGAACAAAAACAAAAAGCAAGCTTGGCGCAAATGCCATTTTAGGAGTTTCGCTTGCCGCTGCAAAAGCCGCTGCCGAATATGTAGGACTGCCTTTGTATCGTTATATTGGCGGAACCAACGCAGTTACTCTGCCTGTTCCAATGATGAATATTATCAACGGCGGGTCGCACTCCGATGCCCCTATTGCATTTCAAGAGTTTATGATACGCCCTGTGGGTGCTCCTAACTTTCGTGAAGGGTTGCGCATGGGAGCCGAGGTTTTCCATAGCTTGAAAAAAGTGCTGCATAACCGAGGCTTAAGTACTGCTGTTGGCGACGAAGGTGGTTTTGCCCCTGCATTAGAAGGTACAGAAGATGCCTTGGAATCAATTATTAAGGCTATCGAGAATGCCGGATACAAGCCCGGCTCCGATATTACAATTGCCATTGATTGCGCTGCATCAGAGTTTTATTCAAACGGCGTTTATGATTATACAAAGTTTGAAGGCCCAAATGGTGCTAAAATGAGCAGCAAAGAGCAGTCTGATTACCTTGCCCAGCTGATTGATAAATATCCTATCGATTCTATCGAAGATGGAATGGACGAGGCCGATTGGGACGGATGGAAAATTCATAACAGCGAAATTGGAAGCAGGTGTCAAGTTGTAGGCGACGATTTGTTTGTTACAAATGTTGATTACCTTGCACGTGGCATAAAAGAAGGCTCGGCCAATTCAATACTTATTAAAGTAAACCAGATTGGGACTTTAACCGAGACATTGAATACTATTGAAATGGCTCACCGTGCCGGATATACTACGGTAACCAGCCACCGCTCGGGCGAGACCGAGGATTCTACCATTGCCGATATTGCAGTAGCAACAAACTCGGGACAGATTAAAACAGGCTCAATGAGCCGCTCTGACCGTATGGCAAAATATAATCAGCTGCTTAGGATTGAAGAGGAACTTGGCGATTTGGCCATTTATGGTTATAAAAAGTAGTTTTTCTGTAAAGCAGAATTATAAAATGCGCCAAACCATATAATTTATATGCGTTGGCGCATTTTTTTAAAACCAAATTACCCAATCAGGTTAGATAGAAGATAAGTTTTGTTATATTTTTTTACTTTAAGCTTTCCGGCTGTCAATTGCTGAAATTCTGATGCAACACTCTCGTCATCTAACAAAATAACCAAGTTAGTGTCTAAATTAATTATCTGCTTAATTTGATCTAATTGACTAACTATACCCGAATAATTTTTTCCATTTGCCAGAATAAGATTATCGCATATAAAATTTGCAATTACAACATCATCACTTTTTGCATTTACCTCTTTTATAAAATCGGTTATATTATAATTATACAATTCCGCATTCTGTATTTTTTCAATAAATTTAGTATCGCAAACTTGCTCAACTTTTACAGAAAGGTCATAATTGTTATATTCAATTCCGGCATAATGATTTTTAAAATTGCCACTTTTATTATAGCTTAAATGATGCCCTTTACTCAATTCTTTAATAAAAAACCAAATGGCAAGGTGTTTATTTAGGCTTATGCAATCAATTAGTTCGGTTTTTTGCCAATTAATTAGGTTTTTAAAATGCTCATAAATACCGGAGCGAATTGCTGTTTCAATATTTTGTGCAAAATATTCAGAGTACGAGCCGTTGCTGTCAGTAAGGTTATCGTCTCCTTTTAGTTTCAATAAAGTGTCAACCACCGATTTAATAATTGCATTTGAGAACATGTCAATGCTAACAATAAACTTTTTCTCAAATAAGGGGTTAAAATCTTCATGGTTCATATTCATTAATACTATTGCACGTATCATAAATGCAACATCCTCAGCCGATATAATCTCTTTATTGAAGTCTTGAAATGCCATAAAAATTTCATTGGCTGAAAATGAGCAGTATTTTCCAATTAATTTCCAATTATTGGCAAAAGTACGTAACTCTATCTGTAATTCAGTCTCATGAATATTTTTATAAAAATTTATTAGGTCAGTATTTGAATCGTTAAGCAGGCATGGTATTTTTGGGTTGAACTGCAATAGGGACTCTCCAGCACCCAACATTACCTCAATGTAACGATTGAATTTGTTTATTTCAATACTATGCATTATAATGTTTGATAATGAGTCCATACCAGCCATATTTCAAAAAATTCAACTTTAAAAATAGTGAATTGTAAGTTAACTACCTAAATAAAAATAATTTTCTGAAATTTTTAAATTAATTTAATACAATTAATAAGTATTTTGAAACACTCCAAAAATCTTGCACATTATTAACAACAAGGCTATCAACAGGTTTTTCGCCATAAATGGTATAACTGTTTGAAGGGTGTGTTGTAATAATTCTAATTTTTTTTGCCTGGTCAAACTCAAAAACGGTTTTATTCCTAATATCAATCTCGGTAAAGTACTCTTTGTTAAAATTTTGGTTTATGCTTTTTCCTGAGCCTATGCCTATAAATCCTCCTTTTTTATCAAGCACTTCCATCTGTTTTAGCTCTTTTTGCGACCCGAATAAAAAATAGGCTGTGTTTAGGCTTTCGTCTTGAGCCTTTATTATGGCCGATTTAACCTCATTATCAAATGTTAGTGTATCTAAGCTGTAAGTTAATTCATCAATTTTTAGGTTCATATCCAACAGGTTTTTTCGCAGCTCAAGTATTTCGGCATTTTTTTCGGCAAGTTTGGTCTGTAAATTTACAATGGTATTTTGTAAATCCTTATTTTTAATGTGTGCTTTTTTAAGCTGATATCTAAGCTGTGACACCTTCTCCCTGTTTTCCTTCATCAAGTCGTAAATCATATTTATATCTTCGTTTATTTTCTGCTCGCGGGTACGCTGGTCTTCTACATCCGAAGCCGTTGATGCTATTATATGTTCCTTGTCTTTAATGGCTTGCAGGTTGTTTTCAATATCGTTAAAGGTGCCTATTACCGCATAAATAGCTGAATCTTTTTCGTTAACAAGGCGTTCAAGGCTGTCGTTTTTTGTTGTAAGTTCTAACTCTGCTTTTTTGTTCATGGTACACATGCTAAACATAAAAGCCACTAATACTGCTGCAATTAATTTTTTCATAGTACTCTATTTTAGTTGGTTTAATTTTAAAAACGGATAATTTGTTGCTTATATTTCAAATATAAGCTAATTCTTTTATAAAGGAGAGTGGTAATTATAAAAAAGGTACTATAACTAATCTGCTAAAGCGAAACAGGTTTTAGTTGAAAATGCCATAAGTTTATGACCTTTATTAGGATGCAAACAGAATACCCCTTTGTAACGGCATTAAAATAATTTCAAAATTATTACCCAAATTCTGCCAAAATATTTTAATTTTGCTCTGTTTTAAAACATTGTTATAAGACAATGTTTTAATATCGTTAAGCAATAAAAAATAGTAACATAAATTCAATTTATTATGACACAAAAAAAGCGTGTTTATACTTTTGGAAACGGACAGGCCGAAGGTAAAGC
>CAYQPP010000185.1:5571-7464 GCA_964419235.1 uncultured Bacteroidales bacterium | reverse complement strand
TTATGTAGATTTTAAAATGCAGGTGTCTGCTTATATGACTATATATTACAGAGAAAATCTTAAAGCAGGTAAATATACATTAGTAGGTTTTCGTCATGTTTATACCGATTTTGGTAAGTTAAAAGAGTACAAAAAAGCGAATGGTATTAAAGACGATGATTTGTACTTTGTAAAAAAAGATGCCTTAGATGATTTGCCTTATCATATTAAGCAAGAGTTTTTATTGGATGCTCCTATAGATTTCGATTTAAAACCCAATACAATGATGTCTTTTGGAAAATATGTTTTTAAATATCGTAAAGGAAACGGTGGTGCTAAAGGAACAACCGATGATAGATATAAAATAACAAGAGGTGAAATTATGATGGTAGATGTTGATGATGTGTCATTGTTGAGTCGGTTGAAAAGAAACTGGACTTCAAAAAAATGGAAATTATGGAATGAAAAAAATCCTGCAGTAGTAGAAGATTAATAGTATAAATAGTTCTAAAATAGGAGCTTGTATTACAAGCTCCTATTTTTTTATTCATATTAACTAATAATTTAGTTAATAAACTATAAATTTAGTTTGATAACTAATATTTTAGTTATATATTTGTGGCAGACAATTGGACAAATCAGAATTTAGGTATTATTAAAAAACAATAAAATGAAGGAGCTCACAAAAGCCGAAGATCAGATAATGCAAGTGCTTTGGAAATTGAAAAAGGCATTTGTAAAAGAGGTAATCGAAAAACTGCCTAACCCTAAACCTGCTTATAACACGGTGTCAACCATTATACGCATATTAGAAAAAAAGGCGTTTGTTGGTCATGAGGCATTTGGGAAAACCTTTAGGTACTATCCGTTGATATCAAAAAAAGAGTACTCAAAATTTTATTTAAAAAGTTTTGTGGGTAGCTATTTCAGCAGTTCGTATAAACAGATGGTTTCGTTTTTTACAAAAGAGGAGTCGCTTACATTACAAGAGATGGAAGAGATGAAAAAGCTAATAGATTTACAGATTATCAAAAAAAAGGAGGAGCAAAATGGATAAGTTGATAATAGCATTGTTTGAAACCTCTGTTGCTTTGGTTCTGTTTTATGTGGTTTTTGCCTTTTGGTTAAAAAAGGAGACTTTTTTTAGAGAAAATAGGTTTTATCTGCTGTTAACAGCAGGATTCAGCCTTTTAATACCATGGATTAATTTTTCGCTGCCAAGTAACATCTCAACAACGGTAATGGTTTATAATTTGTTAGATGTAGTAAGTGTTTCAGCAAATGGATATGAAAAATCGCTTATTAATACCATTACGGCATGGCAATGGATTTTTGTTGTTTATGCTTTAGGTGTTGCGGTAGCGCTTGGTTTGCTAATTGTAAATATGGTTAAGGTAACAAGGATTGATAAAATATCACATCAAAATTTTGGAAACAAAGTGCCAAATGATGTTAGGTTTATTGAGGCAGATGTTGTGCCGTTTTCTTTTTTCAATAAAATTTATATTAATCCGAATAACTATACACAAAATCAGTTAAATGATATAATTGCACACGAAAGCGTGCATTTACGCCAACAACATACGTATGATTGCCTGTTTTATGAATTGTTGATTGTCTTTTTTTGGTTTAACCCAATTGTCTATAAATACAGGGCTTCAGCCAAAGAGCTTCATGAGTTTCTTGCTGATGAAGGCGCCATAAAGTCGGGTATTGAGAGCATAGAGTATCAAAAACTGCTGTTTGAACAAGCAACAGGTTTAAAAGCCCTTGCTCTCGCCAATTCATTTGATTATTCATTAATAAAAAGGAGGTTAATTATGATTACAAAAATAAAATCGCCAAAAGCGGCAAAGGTAAGGTTGTTATTGTTTACACCGGTGTTATTAGGATTGTTAATGGTTTTTGCATGTA
>CAYQPP010000185.1:0-5471 GCA_964419235.1 uncultured Bacteroidales bacterium | reverse complement strand
TTTCTTGCCCAAAACATTAAGTATCCTAAACAAGCCATCGAAAAAGGTATAACAGGCATGGTTTATGTAAGTTTTATTGTTAATAAAAAGGGGTATGTTAAAGATGTCCAATTAGTAAAAGGTGTTGATAAACTTTTAGACAATGAAGCATTAAAGGTTGTGGCATCGATTCCGCAATGGACACCCGGCGAGAATAAAGGAGAAAAAGTAAACGTTTCATTTACTGTGCCTATAAAATTTGCATTAAATTAAAAAAAGTAATAATTTAGAACCTTGCGAAGATTTAACCCTTCGCAAGGTTATCTTATTATTTTTCACTTTCTACTTTTGTCTTATTACTAAAACCTAACGACTTATTGAATAATAAAAAATGCACAAAAAAACGACATTAATATTGTTATTGATTTTTGCATCAATAATTTTAAAAGCAAGCAGCAAAAAAAACGATTTTGTTAAACTGTTTAACCAAGCAAAATATTATGAGGCAGTTGAAAGTGCCAATAAGGCTATTGCCATTGATAGTACAAATTTTGAGGCATGGTACTATAAAGGTCTTTCGCAAAAAGCGCTGTATAAATTTAGTAAAGCTACAATTTCATTAGAAAAGGCCGTGGGCTTAACCAATAACAAAAAACCTGTTTTATTGGCCTTGGGTAGTGCGCAAGAGTCGGCAGGCAGCAAAGCTATGGCAATAAATACTTACAATAAGCTAATTGCCATCGACTCAACAAATATTCCTGCCAATGTTAGGCTGGCTAAAATATACAGGGCACAAAAAAATTATGGCAAGGCCGTTGAATTATTTTCAGGTTTGGTAAAATTAGATTCAACAAACGGCTATTTTTATTCGCAGCTTGCCTATTGCTGCAATAAATACGGTTTTACCGACCCTGTTATAACATACTATGAAAAAGCAATAGAGCTTAATGCCAACGATTTTGAGTCGTGCAATAATTTGGTTAAAGAATTGACAGTCCAAAAGCTTTATGAAAAAGCTGCAAACATGGTCGATACTTTTTTAACTCGTTTTCCTGATAACATACACCTGTTAAAACAAAAGGCCTACATTGCTGCTTTGGGTGGTACTTATGCCGATGCTGTCAAAGGCTTCGAAAAAGTTGCCCAACTCGGCGATTCATCGCTTTTTACTTGTAAATATTACGGTCAAAGCCTTTATAACAACGGCGAGTATGAAAAAGCTATTTTTTGGTTGGGGCGTTTTCTTGACAAAAAACCCGGCGACTTTCAAAACCAGTTTATTATGGGAATGGCCTGCCAGCTCGATTATCAATACATTAAAAGCATTGAACATTTAAGTAATGCACTCTTTATAGAATACGATAAAAAAATGATTTCGCACATTTTTGTCGAAACCGGAAATACATGGTCAAAATATGGCGATTACCTTGGGTTTAGGGATACAACAGGTTTGCAGGCTCCAAAAAAATACAAACTTGCCCTCGATAATTATTTGTTGGCTCAAGAGCTTACCCCCGACGATAGTAAAATATATAGGGTATTGGGTGTTTTTTACGAAACAAAAATGAAAGATGCCAAAATAGCACTCTACTATTACGAAAAATACTACCAAAAACTTGATACAAACAAAACCAACGAGCATACATTAATCTGGATTCAAGATAAAATAAAAAGGTTAAAAGAGGAAGTGCATTTTATAGGCGAATAACATTTATCATAAAAAATAGTGTTGAATAGTACACTTAATTTTTGAATATTAGCATTAATATTAGCATTAATATTTGTTATTTTGCAGTATCTAAATTAAAATGTATTTAAAATGTCAAAAACTTTAATTGAGCCAATTGAAAAATATGGCTTAAGTTCAGAAAACCGACCCAAACAACTATTTAGCAAAGTAGGAATTATTGGTTGTGGTACTGTTGGGCAAAGTATCGCATTAATGATAAGCCAAAAGGATATCGAAGTTGTTTTTGTTGAGCTTTCAGAAGAAAATGTAAAACATGCCATTGAGGAGATAAGCAATGAATTGGATAGCATGATTGACCATTGGGGAATGACCCCCGGTGAAAAACGGGCTGTGTTGTCGCGTATAAATGGTGGTGTAGGTTACAAAAGCCTAAAAGATTGCGATTTGGTAATTGAAGCCATACGCAGTAAAACACGCGAGCGCAGGATAAGCTGCCGGAAAGAGGTGTTTAAAAAAATTGAAGATGCAGTATCGCCCGAGTGCATTATTGCCACCAATTCAACAACCATTGTTATAACAGAACTATCATCGGAGTTAGAGCATAATGAGCGTTGCGTGAGTTTACATTTTTTAACCAACACGCCAAATGCAAAAATGATTGAGGTTGTGCGCGGCCTATACACTTCAGACGTTGTTTTTCAAAAAGTCGAAAAATTTGTGAGAATGATTGGTAAACAACCAATTTTGGTTGAAGAATCGCCGGGGTTGATTAGCATACGTGTATTTGTTGCACAATTAAACGAGGCTTGCGAAGTGCTTATGGAAGGCGTGGGAACACTTGAGGATATTGACAAAACCATGCGTATAGGTTTAGGACAGGTATTAGGACCTTTTGAAATGGCCGATAAAATCGGTTTAGATAAGGTTATGCGCTGGATGGAAAATATATATAATGAATTTGGCGACAAAAAATATATGGCATCGCCAATCATAAAACGCCTTGTTAGGGCAAACCATTTGGGGCGTTTATCCGGAAAGGGATTCTACAATTATAAAGTGGATGGCAAAAAGGAAGTTAACATTAAGCAACAATAAACAGAAGAAATACCCATGATAAGCAAATTGCACACATATGCCTATTTGGCTAAAAAATCCTTAGTGTTCTTGATGCTTTCTGTGGTATAAAAAAATATATGCTTATCCGCTTGTTTGCCTAAAGTTTGAAAACTTGAGGCTGAAAGCCTCTAAAACATTAGTACAGGGCAACGCCCTGTGTTTAATGTGGTTTTGTGAAACTCAGCCCTGTAAGGGCGGAAGAGTTGATTGGGTAAGTATGCGGATAAGCATTAAAAAATATAAACAGATGAAAATATTAGTATTAAATTGTGGCAGTTCATCCATAAAGTTTCAGTTGTGGGATATGACCGTTAAAACCAGTATGGCTGTTGGTGTTGCTGAAAAAGTTGGATTAAAAGGGTCGTTTGTCAAACTTGAAAAAGAGAACGGCGAAAAAGTTAAATTTGAGGGCGAGATTATCGATCACCAAATAGGTATTGAGTATATACTTGGTATTTTAACAAGCGAAAAACACGGCTGCATAAAATCGTTAGACGAGATAAATGCTGTTGGTCATAGGGTAGCTCACGGTGGCGAGAGTTTTAAGAAAAGTGCATTTATCGATGACTTTGCCCTAAATGAAATTGAAAAATGCATTGAATTGGCACCACTGCATAATCCCGCTAATTTAAAGGGTATTAAGGCTATGATGCAACTATTGCCCGGAGTTAAACAGGTAGGAGTTTTCGATACGGCATTCCATCAAACCATGCCCGATAATGCTTACATGTATGCAATCCCTTATTCGTTATACAGTAAGTACAAAATTAGAAGGTACGGTTTTCACGGTACCAGCCATTCGTACATCTCAAAAAGGGCTTGCGAAATATTGGATGTTGATATGTCAAGTAAAAAAATAATTACATGCCACCTTGGCAACGGAGCTTCAATGTGTGCTATTGACGGCGGCAAATCAATTGACACGTCAATGGGGTTTACCCCTGTCGAAGGGCTTATTATGGGTACTCGTACAGGCGATTTAGATATTGGTATCCTTGGCTTTATTATGAATAAAGAGGAGCTTCAGCTAAGCTCAATAAATACCATTTTTAATAAGCAAAGTGGTATGCTCGGAGTTACCGGAGTATCATCCGATATGCGCGAAATTGAAGATGCTGCATGGAAAGAAGGGAATGAAAGGGCACAATTAGGGTTAAATATGTATGCTTACCGTATTAAAAAATATATTGGCTCGTACTCAGCCGCTTTGGGTGGGCTCGATGTTTTGATATTTTCGGGTGGCATTGGCGAAAACGGACCTGAAACACGCAAAGAAATCTGCAAAAACTTAGAGTACCTCGGAATAAAAATCGATCCTGCAAAAAATGATAAATTGCGTGGTAAGGAGATGGTTATCTCAACCGACGATTCAAGGGTAAAGGTAATGGTTGTGCCCACAAACGAAGAGTTAGTTATTGCACAGGACACTTTTGATATAGTGTCGGCAATGGATTAAAAAAAAATAAAAATAGTATATAAAAGCATCATCCATATTTTTTGGATGGTGCTTTTTTTAGTATGTATAAAGCCAACATCACAACAATAAAACTTGACATATATTGATTTATGACTTAAGTTTGTTTATGTAAAAAAGTACAATCTAATTTAAACAAACCAAATTCATTTAATTATGTCAGAACTAAACAAAAATGAAAGATCCTATGTGATTTCATACCTTACCTTGCGTAGGGCAGTGGGCATATTAGGAGTAGTATTGCCTGTAATATTGGTTGTGGGCTCGGTTATTGCGTGTGGGTGTTGCGATATTCAAGTGTCAATAAGCAACTATTACCACACCTGCATGCGGAATGTTTTTGTCGGTATTATGTGTGCGGTGGGCTTCTTTTTATTCTCATATACGGGTTACGATATTAGAGACAATATTGCAGGACACTTCGGGGCAATTTTTGCTATTGGTGTTGCGCTATTGCCTACATCATTTAAGGGAACATCAAGTTGTTTAATCCATCCTTTAAGTGAGAATCCGCTTACCGGCTATTTACACCTTACCTCGGCAACCCTGTTTTTTTGTGTGCTTATCTATTTTAGCCTGTTTTTGTTTACCATAACCAAAAACCCAACTCCCCAAAAGAAAAAAAGAAACATAATATATAGAGTATGTGGATATACCATGCTTGGATGTATTTTGCTCATAGGGGTTTACATTTTGGTTTTACGTGGCAAAGTAGCATGGCTCGATAATTCAGACCCTGTTTTTTGGTTTGAAGCTATTGCTTTATGGGCATTTGGAATATCGTGGCTCACTAAGGGCGAGGTTTTATTAAAAGATGCAGAAAAGCAGATGCAATAAATATAGCGTTGCTCTAAACCCTGCTTATACCTCAAATCCGCAAGGCTTGTCCCGTATTTTCGGGGTTACGGTGTGAGTTGTTGATTATATTAATAATTATGGAATTGCCCATATAGTTATGATTGATAACAAAAGTATGAGATTAACACCCTGATTCATCAGGGTAAGTATAACAAAATGGATATACCCACCCTCTGAAATTGCGTTCGCTTAAGCGAACGCAATTTCAGAGGGGAAAATACCTTATTTTTTAACACCCAATTAAAATTAGGTGTTAATCTTATAATTTCTATAAAATTATATTTCATGTTATATTTATGTGGGCAATTCCAAATAATTAAACTACTACCAGCTACAAGCTGGTAGATTTGATTT
>CAYQPP010000184.1:0-7469 GCA_964419235.1 uncultured Bacteroidales bacterium | reverse complement strand
GGCATGATTAAACAAGAAATGAATTAGCGAACACAAATAAAAATTATTAACTAATATTAAACAGATGAAAAAACTACTACTATTTTCAATAGCTATAACTTTATCGGTATATGCTATTTCGCAAAACAAACAAAAAGCCGACACTGCATGGAAAGCCGGTGGAACAATTACATTAACGGCAGCTCAAACAGGATTTACAAACTGGGCTGCAGGTGGTGAAAATAGTTATTCGGGCAACGGAAGATTAGGACTGTTCGGAAATTATGTTAAAAACAAGACCATTTGGATAAATAATCTTGATATGGCATACGGACGTGCCAGCCAGAGCGGTTTAGCTTTACGCAAAACAGATGATTTTATTGAGTTAAATTCAAAGCTCGGATATAAAACAAGTAATAGCAAATGGTATTATACTATGGTGTTTAACGCAAAAACACAATTTAGCAACGGCTACCAGTATTCTGACATTGACACGATACCCGACATGGTTACATCGGAGCCTTTTGCACCATTGTATATTAATTTGGCTGTTGGTGCCGATTATCAACCCAATAAATATTTATCGGTATTTATTTCGCCTTTAAACACCAAAATTATTTATGTTAACGATATTAAATATTCATTACAATACTCTATTGATTCAGCAAAAAACTTAAGAGCCGATTTAGGTGCCTTGGTTAAATTAAAGTATGAAAAAGAGATTGTAAAAAACATTAATTTCCTTACTAAATTAAATTTGTTTGCTAACTATCTTGCACTTAATAGCGTTAAAGACGTTGATGTAAATTGGGAAATATTAATTACAATGAATGTATTTAAAATGTTATCGGTTAACATAAATACTCACCTTATTTGGGATAATGATGTAAAATATGTAAACAAAAACGGAACATTGAGTGATGCACGTGTACAATTTAAAGAGATATTTGGTGCAGGATTAGCATATAAATTTTAAGATTCTCACCACTAATTTAGTACAATTTAAATACTCAATACCTAATATCTCTATATATTACGCTAAAAGAAAGGTTAACACCCTTTAAAGAACAACCTCGCTGCAAGCAGACGAGGTTGTTTATTTATAACGAGAGTGCTAATCTAATGTACGATTGTTAATACATCACGATATATAACAACGCAGAGTTTGGCAATAAAAAACCTTTTAGGCCTTTAACTCCTTCAGCTCATCGAGGTTATGGCTTAATTTTTCCCAATTGTGCATTTCAGCTTCAAGGTCGCTTTTTAGTTGTTCGTATTTGCCAAAAACAGTATGATCTTCAATATTTTCAGGATTTGCCAACAGGCTGTCCATTCTCTCAATATCCGATTCAAGCTTTAAAATATTTGCCTCGCTATCGCTAACAAGTTTTTTTGCTTTACGTATTTTTTTGTCTAACTCTTTTCGCTCTTCATATTTTAGTTTGCTGCCCGACTGATTTTTGCTTTTTGCCTGTGCCGGCCGCTTCTTCAGCCTATTTAACTCGTTAAGTGTTTCAAGTTTTTTCTTATACAAAAAATCGGCTATGCCACCTAAATGCTGGCGCATTTTTTTATTGCGGAATTCATATACGGTGCCCACTACCCCATTTAAAAAATCGCGGTCGTGCGACACCAAAATCAATGTACCATCGTATTTTACCAATGCACTTTTTAAAATATCCTTCGACCGCATATCCAAATGGTTGGTGGGCTCATCGAGCACCAATAGATTGGCGGGCTCCAATAAAAGCTTTGCCAACGACAAGCGGGCACGCTCGCCCCCCGACAAAACGCTTACTTTTTTATCAATATCTTCGCCTCGAAACAGAAACGATGCCAAAATATCGCGTATTTTTGTGCGTATATCACCTACTGCCACATCATCAATGGTTTGAAAAACAGTTTTGTTGTCGTCGAGCATTTCGCTCTGGTTTTGGGCATAATACCCTATTTTTATGTTATGCCCTATTTTAAGCTGCCCTTTGTGATTATGCTGGCCTATAATAATTTTTGACAATGTGGTTTTTCCCTCGCCGTTTTTACCCACAAAAGCAACTTTTTCGCCTTTTTCAAGAATAAAATCAAGTCTGTCAAGCACTAAATTATCGCCAAAATTTTTTGACAGCTCCTTTGTTTCAACCACAATTTGACCCGAATGCGGCGCAGGCGGAAAACGGAAATGCATTGATGATTTATCAAATTCATCAATCTCTACCCTTTTCATCTTTTCGAGCATCTTAATACGGCTTTGAACCTGAACGGCCTTGGTTGCCTGATATCTGAAACGCGCAATAAATTGTTCTATCTCTTCAATTTTTTTTTGCTGGTTCTCATACGTGGCTTTTTGCTGTTCAAGCAGCTCGCTGCGCAGCTCAATATATTTTGAATACGGCACCTTATAATCGTATAGTTTGCCCAACGATATTTCAATTGTGCGGGTGGTAAGGTTATCTAAAAAAGCCTTATCGTGCGACACCACAACAACAGCCCCCTCATACACCTTAAGCATGTCCTCAAACCACTGTACCGACTCAATATCGAGGTGGTTTGTAGGTTCATCTAACAGTAAAACATCGGGTTTTTGCAACAATACCTTGGCAAGCTCAACCCGCATACGCCAACCGCCGCTAAACTCGCCTGTTGGCCGTTCAAAATCGGTACGTAAAAAGCCCAGCCCCAACAGCGTGCTTTCAATGTCGGCATGTATGCTACTTCCCCCAAGCAGATTAAACCTATCACTTTTTTCGGTCATCATGTTAATTAACGACATATAGTCGGCCGATTCAAAATCGGTACGGTTTGCTATCTCATTATTTAACTGCTCTATCTCCTTTTCAATTTGTAAAATCTCGGTAAATGCACTCAAAGCCTCTTTAAAAACCGTTTTGGTATCAGAAACGGTCATTTGCTGAGGCAAATAACCTATTGTACCATTTTTTGGTATCGACACTTGCCCTTTATCGTAGGGTTGCAAACCATATAAAATTTTTAACAGCGTTGTTTTGCCTGCGCCATTTTTTCCGGTTAAACCGATACGGTCGCGAGGGTTAATTAAAAAACTTATATCATCAAACAGGGGGGTTCCCGAAAATTCTACCGTTAAGCTGCTTACTGAAATCATTTTGCAATTTTTGTTAAGGGCTCAAAAGTAAAAAAGATATTGGCACTGTTCAAAAATTATTCAGCTATTTATATTTTTATAAGGTTGCCCATTTAGTTTTCAAAGTCTTTATTCGATGATTTGTATTTGGTGTAGATAGGTCAAATATTCAATAAGCAACAATTCACACCGTAACCCCGAAAATACGGGACAAGTTTTGCGGATTTAAGAATAATACTGAAAAATACAGTTTAATATTGAAAATTGTATATTGAGTGTTGAATTTTTCATTTTTGTAAATTAAGATGCAACTTAAATTGGCAACCCTATATTTTTATCCCAACCACTACAACATCGTCCACCTGTTCTAAATTGCCTTTCCAACTATTGAAGGTTTTTTCTAAAACAGCTTTTTGTTCATCCATTGTCAATTCTGCATTATCAATTATCAATTTTTTAAAAGGCTTATACTTAAACTTTTTGCCTTTTGGCCCGCCAAACTGGTCGGCAAAACCGTCAGAGAACATATATAAACGGTCGCCTTTTTCAAGTTGAATTTCATGAGTTGAAAAATTATCCATTTTTTCGTAAATGGCTATGGGCATTTTATCGGGTTTTACCTCATATAATTGAAACTCGGAAGGATTGTCGTATTCATAAAGTTTTATGGCTTCGCTTTCAACTCTTATTTTTTTACCCTTTACTATATACAACGGATTGTTTGCCCCCGAAAACTGTACAATATTGGTTTCGTGATTAATTGATACAATTGCCATATCCATGCCGTCTTTTTGCTCGCCCGATTTGCCTTTTTGTTTAAGTGCTTTTATTATCTCTTTACGCAGTTTACGTAAAATAACACCTGTATGCGTTACATACTCCTTTTCTACAATTTCGCGTAAAAACGAAGCCCCAAGCATACTCATAAATGCCCCGGGTACACCATGCCCCGTACAATCGGCAGCGGTTATAATTGTATGGTTTTCAATATGTGCTGTCCAGTAAAAATCGCCGCTAACAACATCTTTAGGTTTAAAAAACACAAAATAATCAGAAAAGCGTTTGCCTAATATTTCTCTGTCGGGCAAAATTGACTGCTGAATGCGTTTGGCATAGTCAATACTCTCGCTAACCTCTTTATGCACCATTTCAACTATCTCTTTTTGCCTTTCAATTTCATCGCGCTGGGCTGTAATCTCTTCGTTTTGTTGGTTTAGTATCTCATTTTTTTCAATAATATCCTTGTTTGCCAAATCGAGCTTATTATTAACAATAAAAAAATTGACTATATGTTCGGATACCCACAAATTAAAAAGGCTCATTATTGTGATAATAATATTTGTGAAAACCAAAACCATCGAGAACATATTTATAATAAATATTGAAATTAAAATGTACAGTATTGAGTTAAACACAATGCTTAAAACCCAACCGTAAACAATAATTTTTTTGCTGCTGCGAAGTATGGATAGGGAATTAAAAAAAATTATGGTTATTGTTATTAAAACCGCAAATGTGTGTTTGGCAATTGGCAATGGAAACTCAATAAAAAACAACATTGATATTCCGTAAAAAAAAGATATGCCCAAATCAAGCGAGACACTCAGATATTTTATCAGCTTTAAGTTTTTTCCGGTTTTTGAAAGATAATGGATAACGGCAACCAAAGGAACGGCCAAAAGAAAAAATATTATGATATTATAATTTATGCCTGTTTTATCGGCATAATTCAACCTAAACAGAGCTATTGCATCAAATATTGATATAAATATCAAAAATAAAACCCTAAATTTATTAATGGTACTCTCAATTTTAATCTCGCGCTTATATAATGCATCTGCAATATTTTGGTCTTCAATTTTTATTTCGGTAAAGATGCTTTTTAAACCCATCATCTCAATTTTTAATATGCGTTGAAATAATAAAGGTAATAAACTTATAATTAAATGTATGACGCAATCTTTAATATTTACATATATTCAGCCGCCTGCAAGGGGAGTAGTATAATAAATTGCCCTATATTTGTCATTTAAGCAAATATTTTGCGTTATAAAAACAGTAAAACAAACTTCTGCAAAACAATGGTTAAACAACTATTAATAATAACCCTGCTTTTTGGTATAGGCTTGGCAAATTCATTTGCGCAATCGGTAGGCTTGGTGCTTAGCGGAGGGGGCGCCAAAGGGCTTGCGCATATTGGGGTAATCAAGGCCCTTGAAGAGAACAACATCCCAATTGACTATATTGCAGGCACTTCAATGGGTGCCATTGTTGGCGGGCTGTACGCAATAGGCTATTCGCCCGATGAGATGGAGTTGCTGTTAACATCGGAGGAGTTTATAAAATGGTCGTACGGCTATATTGATATTGACGAGGAGTACTACTATAAGCTTAAAAAACAATCGGCCGATTGGATAGAGTTCCCAATAGTGAAAAAAGATGGCGATATAATACCCAAACTGCCTACCAACGTAATTTCGCCCGAGCAGATGGATTTGCGGTTTATCGAGTTTTTTGAGCCCGCATGTGCAGGCGCCAATTACGATTTCAATAATTTAATGGTGCCTTTTTTTTGCATCGCAACCGATGTATATAACAACAAACCCGTAATTTTAAACTCGGGCAATTTATCGGCAGCCATAAGGGCATCAATGACATTCCCCGGTTATTTTAAGCCTATTGAGATTGACAGCGTTTTGCTTTTTGACGGCGGTATGGAGAACAATTTCCCTACCGACATTATGGTTGATAAGTTTAACCCCGACATAATAATTGGCAGCAAGGTGGCATGGAACCCAAAAAAACCCGATGCCGATGACTTATACGAGCAGTTAGAAAACGTTTTTATGAAATCGACCAATTATGCAATGCCCAAAAACGGCATATTAATCGAACCCGATGTAAAAGAGTTCAGCCTGATGGATTTTACAAAATTTAATACCCTGTATGCAAGAGGTTATGAAGCAGCCATTAAAAAAATTGATTCGGTAAAATTATTGATTAGCCGCAGAGAGGGCACAAACGAACTCGGAGATAAAAGGAGTAACATAAAAAGCAGATACAAAGAGCTTGTTTTTAAGAATATCTATATTACGGGTGTTGACCATCAAACGGTAAGCTATATTATAAAGAATATTAGGCGAAACCGCAGCATTATAACGTTTGCCGAATTTGAAACAGAGTACTTTAAGCTGTTGTCGGATAAATTAATCCGCAGTATTTTCCCCAAAGTGGTATATAACGAGGCTTCGGGGTATTTTGACCTGTACCTCGACATTAAGGTTAAAAATGAGTTTGCCGTTTCGCTTGGCGGCAACATATCGAGCAACCTACGCAACATGGGGTTTGTGGGCATCGATTATATTTTTCAGAAAAAAAATATTTATAACCTTTCGGCAAATTTAATGATTGGTAAGTTTTACAACTCGTTAACCGGAAAATTCCAAATGGACTTTCCGCCCCGAAACATAAACAAAGACAAAATTTTAACACCTTTTTATGTCGATTTTTCGGCTACCATCAACAACTGGGACTATTTTCAAATAACAAGCAACTGGTTTGTCGATAGCAAAACGCCCACCAAACTGATGCAAAGCGAGGTGCATTTTCAAACAAATTTGGGACGCCCCATAAAAAACCGCGGGCTGCTTTATGCAGGTTTTTCGTACGGAAAAACCCACGACAACTACTTTCATACAAACCTGATTGAGAGTAACGATATTTCCGACGAAACTATTTTTGACTATTCATCGGTGCATACAACATACGAATACAGCACACTAAACTATAAGGAGTATGCCAACAAAGGTTCGTTTATGCAGGTTCAGGGCAGGTATATAACCGGACTTGAAAGATACACACCCGGAACCACAACCGGCATTACAAACCCGCAACCATCAAATACCGGACACTCATGGTATAATGTGCGGTTTAACTATATACACTATTTTGAGCCGTCAAAACTGTTTTCGTTGGGTATTAACTCCTATTTGAATATCACAAACAAAAGCCAATTCAACAACTCGGTATCAACTTTGTTGAGCGCCTATGCATTTCAGCCTTTTCCGCAAAGCAAATTGGTTTTTTTAAAGAATTTTAGAGCAAACATGTTTGCCGCCATCGGTTTTATACCTGTTGTTAACATAACCGAATCAATCTCCATACGCGCCGAGTCGTATATTTTTCAACCTTATCAATATATTGAAATTGATGATTATAACCCCTCGTTCAGTAAAACATTCCCCACCCCATCATTAGCGGCATCACTGGCAACCGTTTATCAAAGCCCGTTAGGCCCTTTTGCGCTTACTGCCAGCTATTTTTCAAACGAACCCGATCCTTTCTATTTTCAGATAAATTTTGGGTATATACTTTTCAATAAACGAGGGTT
>CAYQPP010000183.1:7297-7507 GCA_964419235.1 uncultured Bacteroidales bacterium | reverse complement strand
TATTGTGTCATCATTTATGGTTTCAGCCAGTTGCTCTGAGGTTTTACTATTAACCTTGCATTGTTATATGCCATTTTTAATGTCAGGCATGTCCTAGCAGTATAAGTGCTTTCATTCAGTCTATGAACTACTAATGCTAAATCTGGATTTGGAGAACCAGCTGTCAAACTGAGCGGTAATAAAAGTTGAATTTTTCTATCATAATATTGA
>CAYQPP010000183.1:0-7287 GCA_964419235.1 uncultured Bacteroidales bacterium | reverse complement strand
ACAGCAATTTTATAATTTGTTCTAACTCTTTTCTTTATTTCATCAATTGCTCCTATTAATTGTCTTCTTAATTCTCCATCATCAGCATCTCGTAAGTGAATTGGAAATCTTGAGATATTGTCTTGAATTATATGGTCAATATCAGGTATGAGTCTGCATTTTGGATTAAAAATTAACAACTCTGGTTTTTCAAAAAAATTTGCTATGTCAGGAATGTTGCCTGAGAAATTTTTGAGTATATTATTATCACTTTCTTTTAGAAATGCTTTAAAACAAAATGGTACTGTTGAGCCAGGTCTTGGATTTCTATATTCCTCAAAAAAAGCAAAAATATCTTCTAAGTTATCAGTTACTAATCCGGTATTGAAGCAAGCAAATTTATTATCAGAAGTATATGCAACTTTTTTTTCTTGTTTGAGTTTTCTAAAGGTAAATTCTAAATAATTTTTAAGAATTGAATATTTCTTATCATGAACATCGGAGTAGTCCCACTCCTCGTTGGATGCTAAATCTTCAGCTAAAAACTTAATTGCATTATTATAACTTGGATAGACTGCGAATGAAAATAATTCAGAGTGGTATGCCATATTGTTTTATTTTGAAATCAAATTTATATAAAAAAATAAGAGCTATCAACTAATCTGGATAGCTCTTTATCTATAATCTTTGTTTTTATCTTATTTTTTTGCAGATAGACCTGCAACCATCTTTATGTTACAATATGTTTTACAAATGTATGCCATATATATTAAATATACAACAATTGTTATTATTTTATTTTGGTGGGGATTCATCGTATTACGTTGTTGATATTAGATACAATAAATATATAACCTACTGATTAGCAAATAAAATAGTATTAGTGTATTAATTGCATCATATTATTAACTGATCAATGCTACATTATAAGTTGTCAAACATAAGCGAACTTTGGCAACTTTTTTATTTTTTTAACGTTTACCTATATATAATTAAAAAAAAATAACGATTTTTACACATTAAAATGAGAAAGTATTACAGATATACACGACGAAAAGCTACTAAAGAGAACATAAAAAAAATGTTTCTTGAAACAAGCGGTACACCATTGAATAAAGCAATGGCTGTATTTATAGGCGTGTTTATTGGTGTAATGCCTATTTGGGGTGTACAAGCTATTTCGGCAATAGCATCGGCTCAATTCTTTAAAGTTAATAAGCCTTTGGCTGTTGTTGGTTCATATGTAAACATGACACCACTTTTTCCGGTACTTATATATTTTAGTTTGAAAATTGGTGCACTTTTGCTTGGCAATATCGAGGCTTTGCCTGCTATAAGCGAAATATCATTAGAAACCGCAAAAACATATTTTTGGCTTTACGTTTTAGGGTGCATTCCGGTTGCTTTAATTACCGCTTCAATTTTTGGAAGTATTACATATTTTATATCAAGCTATAAAAGGGTGCCTGTAAAAAATATGCAGTCAATATCTGTTAAATAAAATTTAACCTCCAAACTAAAAAATAATCTCAAATTTAATATACAAATTCAATTTTCGGTTTTAACCGTTTTCCCATCAAATTTATTATCAAAATAAATTGTTAATCAATTACCCAATAAATTAGAGGTAGCCTATTTTTTTCTACTTTTGCAGCAAATGTTTCAAAAAAATGGAAAATAATACTACTGCAATACCACGTAAGCCCGATTGGTTGAAAATAAAAATACCGAAGGCTCAAGCGCACAAACACGTAAACGGCTTGGTAATCAGCAATAGGCTGCATACTATATGCGAGAGCGGCAATTGTCCTAATGCCGGCGACTGCTGGGGACGGGGTACTGCAACATTTATGATACTGGGCGATATTTGTACACGTAGTTGCAAGTTTTGTAATGTAAAAACAGGAAAACCTTTGCCTGTCGATTTTGATGAGCCTACAAATGTGGCCGAAAGCGTTAAAGAACTGAATTTAAAACATTGCGTAATAACCTCGGTTGACCGCGACGACTTACCCGATGGAGGAGCATCGGTATGGGTAAAAACCATTGAGGAGATAAAAAGGGTAAACCCAACCATTACAATCGAGGTGCTTATACCCGATTTTGACGGCAACCCCCAATTAATACAGCATATTATTGATGCAAAACCCGAGGTAATATCACATAACCTTGAAACCGTTGAGCGGTTAACACCCCAAGTACGTAGCCGTGCAAAATACAAAACAAGCTTAAAGGTTATACAGCAAATAGCAAATTCGGGTTTGGTGGCAAAATCGGGTATTATGCTGGGTTTAGGCGAAACCGAACCTGAAATAATTGAAACAATGGACGATTTGCGCAGTATTAACTGCAAAGTGTTGACCATTGGGCAATATTTGCAACCAACCCGCAAACACCATCCCGTTAAGGAATATATACACCCCGATAAATTTGCAGAGTATAAAACAATAGGTTTGCAAAAGGGTTTTTCATATGTTGAGAGCAGTCCGTTGGTACGCTCATCATATAAAGCCGATATTCATGTAAATGCATAAAAACCGACTTTTTATATAAAAAATTTACCGCAGATAGGCTAAAAAGCGCAGAAAAAAATTGATTAATACCGAGCATACCCCTGCGCTTTTTGCAGTTAAATAAAAAAATATGAAAACCGTAAAATATCAAGACCTAAAAAATATTGAGTATAAAAAAGCATGGGATTATCAAGAGCAGTGCTTTAATGAAACAATATTGGCAAAACAGAACAAAAAGCCACAAGGCGGATATCTGCTTTTTTGCGAGCACCCGCATGTGTTTACATTGGGCAAAAGTGGCGAGGAGCATAACTTTTTAATAAAACAGGAATTCTTAAAACAGATAAATGCCACCTATTTTCAAACCAACCGCGGGGGCGATATAACATACCACGGTCCCGGCCAAATTGTTGGTTATCCCATACTCGACCTCGAGCAATTTAATATTGCGCTTAAAAATTACATATTTAAACTTGAAGAAGCCATAATTAAAACCATTGCCGAATATGGGATTAAAGGTCATCATTACAAAAATGCCACGGGTGTTTGGCTCGATATTGACACACCACACAAAACCCGTAAAATATGCGCCATAGGGGTAAAAGCCAGCAGGTTTGTAACCATGCACGGCTTTGCCTTAAATGTTAACACCAACTTAAACTACTTTACCTATATAAATCCGTGTGGGTTTACCGATAAAGGTGTAACCTCGATGGAAAAAGAGCTTGGGCGGAAATTAAATTTTGACGAGGTAAAAGAGAAGGCAAAATATTACCTTGCCCAAGTTTTCGGGATGGAGCTAATTGGTTAGGCTTAGTAAATGAATAAGTAGTTAGCGCAAATAAATTATTCTTATTTCTTTTCACAAAAAAGAGCTTTATTGCTATAAAGATTTCTTAATTTCACAACTTCAATTATTGTAATAAAATTGAAACGAAACGCCTGCCTGTTTTTGGCAGCATTAAATATATTACCATGCAAAAACAATGGATAGTTAAGCCTCAGGCAGAACAAGACCAAATTGAAAAACTGTCGGAATCAATAAATGTAAGCAAGCCCATAGCAAATATGCTTATACAGCGCGGGATAAAATCGTACGATGAAGCCAAAAGCTTTTTCAGACCCGATTTGGAGCAACTGCACGACCCATTTTTAATGAAAGATATGAATATGGCGGTTAGCAGGTTAGAGATGGCCATAAATAACCAAGAAGGTGTTATGGTTTATGGCGATTACGATGTTGACGGCACTACATCAGTATCAATGGTGTATTCATTTTTACAGAACAAAATCAAAAACCTCATCTATTATATCCCCGACAGATACAATGAAGGGTATGGTATTTCATTTAAGGGTATTGATGTTGCAAAAGAGAGTAATTGCTCGCTGATAATTGCCCTCGATTGTGGAATTAAAGCCATTGAAAAAGTTGACTATGCCAGCGATAAAAACATAGATTTTATTATTTGCGACCACCATGAACCCGGCAACGAAATACCTGCAGCAGTAGCGGTACTCGACCCTAAACAACCCGATTGCAACTATCCTTTTAAAGAGCTTTCGGCATGTGGCGTAGGCTTTAAGTTTATTCAAGCATTTGCATCGCATAGTAGTATCCCTTTTTATAAAATTGAGCACTATTTAGATTTGGTTGTTGTTAGTATTGCCTCGGATATTGTGCCTATTATTGATGAAAACCGCATACTTGCTTTTTATGGTTTAAAAAGAATCAATTCAAAACCGAGGATTGGGTTGCAAGCCATTTTAAATGTTGCAAAAGCTAAAAAGGGGAATTTAAAGATTAATGACCTTGTTTTTAAAGTGGGACCGCGCATAAATGCTGCCGGACGAATGGAACAAGGCAGTTTTGCGGTAGAGCTGTTAGTTTGCAATAATAAAAACGATGCCGTTGCCATGGCCGAAAAAATTGATAATGACAACACCGAGCGTAAATGGTTCGATTCAAATATTACAAAAGAAGCTCTTGAGTTAATAAAAAACAGCCCCGAGCTGCAAAACCGAAAATCAACCGTGTTATATAACCACGAGTGGCATAAAGGCGTTGTTGGCATTGTAGCTTCGCGAATTATTGAGCACTACTACAAACCAACTATTGTCCTTACCCGTTCAAACGGTATAGTAACAGGCTCGGCTCGGTCTGTTAATGGGTTTAACCTATATAAGGCCATTGAAAAATGCCAACATTTATTAGATAATTTTGGAGGGCATAAGTATGCAGCAGGGCTATCGCTAAAAGAAGAGAACGTTGAGCCTTTTATTATGGAATTCGAAAAATCGGTAAGTGATTCAATTACCGCCGAAAGCCTTATGCCAAAAATTGAAGCCGATGGCGAACTTTCATTAAGCGATATAAAACCTCAATTTTATAAAATACTAAAGCAGTTTGAGCCTTTTGGGCCGGGCAATATGTCGCCGGTTTTTATAACCCATCAAGTTAATGATACAGGCTATGCGCAATGCGTTGGGGCAGAAGGCGAACATCTGAAAATGAATTTAATGGATAGCGAATCGACAAAAAGCCATCAGGCCATTGCCTTTAAACAAGGGCATCATTTTAGTCAAATTAAAAATGCAAAATTTGATATCTGCTTTA
Source organism: uncultured Bacteroidales bacterium (assembly GCA_964419235.1). GTDB lineage: Bacteria > Bacteroidota > Bacteroidia > Bacteroidales > SZUA-534 > GH45. The sequence goes on along the minus strand of CAYQPP010000183.1, from coordinate 2,181 downwards.
GCATTGACGAAAACCATTATAAAGGCAAAACAAATATCCAACTTAAAATAAGGAATATAAAAACAGATTAAATATGGCCGTTAATCAAATAGATAAGGAATTACAAAGATACTCCTAAGTTTTTTTGTACCTTTGCGCTCTCAAATTATAAATTTATTTTTTGTGAAGAAAATTATACTATTAGTCTCTTTTTTATTAGTCTTTTTTGAAATATCATTTTCGCAAGACAATAGTGCTGCAAACTTTGTTGCAACAACTTATAGTATTAAAGGTGCTTTTTATTCAACTCCTGTTAAAACCCAATCAGACAATGTTGTATTGGGTTCTCACAATAAAAATGTCTATTTTTTTAACGACAAGGGAAAACTTTTAAAAATATTTAAAGCAAATGGTTGGATACACGCTACACCAAAGGTACTTTCAAATAACACAATATCAATAGGCAGCTACGATGGTTTTATATACTTTTTTGACCAGATAGGCAACCTTATCAAAAAAATAAAACCGGGCGGCAGCATATTTACCGAAGTGGCTGAAATAACAAAAAACAAGCTGGTTTTTGGAACCAATAAAGGAAGAATTGTTATTTACGACCTGAAAAAAGAGCACTTAAAAGTACTGAAGGTAAAAAAACTGGTTCATGGCAGCCCTTTAGTTTTATCAAACGGTAATATTGCAATAGGCTCAAATAATCATAAAATGTTTATTATTGATCAAAACGCAAATATTAAATCTGTTTTTAAAACAAACGGATGGGTTATGCACTCAAAACCTATTGAATTAACAAATGGCAATATTGTGTTTGGTTCGTACGACAAATACTTATACAATATCAACTCCGATGGAGAATTGGTTTGGAAATTTAAAACCGGTGGTAAAATTCATGCATCGCCAATGCAAACAAAAGACGGAACAATAGTTTTTGGCTCGTTTGATGGTTATGTGTATTTTGTTTCGGAACAAGGCGAGCTTATCAACAAATTTAAAACCGGTAAAAAGGTTGTTTCAACGGCAGCAATTGTTAACGACTCGACTATTGTGGTGGGATCGTTCGATAAAAACCTATATTTATTAAGCAACCAAGGCAAATTAGTTAATAAATTCAATACCGATGGTAAAATATTCTCATCGCCTATTGTACTGCAAAACAAAAAAATTGTTTGTTCAACAATGAATGGTACTGTTTATTTTGTGAATACTTTAATAAATACAAACCTATCGGCAAAAATAGAACCTATTGTAAAAAAAGGTTTTAAAGCTATCGAAAGCTCATTTTTACCGCTTGCTGAGCCTCGGCTTGTATATTAATTTGGAATGGATTAATAGGTGTTCTTAAAAATTGATGTAAAAACAGTATCAATTATTAACTTTCCTCACCCTCCATTTCAGCCTCTTGGGCTTCAACAGCATTGTTTAGTGAAATAACCTCCTCAACCGAAAAAACATTATCAATATCCAAAAGCATAATAAATTTATTGTCTTTTTCAACCAAGCCCTTAATAAATTCGGTATTTACCTCAATGCCTAACGACGGCGGGTCGCTTATTTCATCCTCCTGTATCTCAATTACACTCTGTACCGAATCAACAATAATACCTGTTTCAACAATTTTTTGCTCTTTTTTTATTTCAAGAACTATTATGCAGGTATTGTTGTCGGGTTCTTTCTCCTCCATCCCCATTTTTAACCTTGCATCAATAACAGGTAATACTTTGCCCATTAAGTTAATAACGCCTTTCATATAAACCTGCGACTTTGGTATTGTTGTTATCGGTTGCAATTCCAAAATACGCTGTACTTTACCTGCATTTGCTGCAAACTCCTCTTTCCCAATTTTAAAAATTAGGTACGAATTTATGTCCGTTGTTAACTGGTTCTCCATCATGACAATATTTTTTAATTACATAAAAAACAAATTACTCAAATTATACCAAACCACAAAATTATTATTGGCTTTAAATACAATAGCATGCTATAATTTTTTAAATTCCACATTAGTGGGTTTTATTACAGATGCATAACATGTTATAAGTCCTATCAATATTTATGTTATTGATAATCAGCGCATAGCAATTTTTAGAGCTTATTAGGTATTAAAGTTTAACAAACCATTGTAATTAAACAACAATTAGATACCCATTTGGTTTAATTAAAAGAATTCATCGAGGATTTGCCACGGGG
>CAYQPP010000182.1:0-7515 GCA_964419235.1 uncultured Bacteroidales bacterium | reverse complement strand
TTATAAACGGCTCTTTCTGTTTTTTCAAAAGTCCATTCACCTTCTTTATAATATTTATCAATGCTGTCTTTCAAATGCACCGAAGCTCCTTCGGTAATATACAAACGGGCATTTTTTTGACGATGCAAAACTGTTGCCGGATATAAATTATTCGGTTCACTTTCAAGGGCATTCTTCACAATAGGTGCCTTTGCTTCTCCTGCCGCAAATATTATTGATACTCCGTTTCTATTATAAGTTATCGTATCAAGACCTATTGTAATTACAAGGCGGTTTTTTGAAATCTCGATACCGCCTAGGTCGCCCGCCGCCGCCGCTTGTGTTTCAAAGTTTGTATTTGTAAGTCGTGTTGTAGAGTTATGGTCGCTTCCGCGAACATTAAAGGCAATATGTCCGTCGGGACCAATACCGCCAAGGAAAAATCCTATTCCGCCTTTTTCTCGTATTTTTTCTTCGTAGCGTGTGCACCAGTTGTCAATCATAAAAATTGACTCCTGCTGAATTTTTTCAAGTTTAGTAATAGCTTCTCTGCTTCTGAGAAATAAATCAATTTTATTATCGGGAAAAACTTCGGTAAAATGTCTTCCGCCTGCCAAAGGTATCTCTTCGCTGTTAATTAAAAGGGCATTTTTAGGGTCTAACCCGAAACCTTTAATATAAAAGTTGTTTACATAGTCATAAAAACTGTTTTTTTGCTTTGGGCTGATTGGATAAAATTCATCTATTTGAACAAAATGCAATCTCGAAAGGTTAGGCTTTTTATCAAGCACCAACCCGTTTTCTTTCATTAGGTTCATTGCTTTTTCTTCGCCCCAATGCGTAAGAAAGTATTGTGTCCATTTAATAAAATGCTCCGGAGTTTTCCCGGTGGGAAGACTAATAACGCCATCGGGGTTTTCGGCTACCCACTCCAAAAAACGAAGTGATGTTAACAATCCCAAATTAGGAAAATTGGGAACAATAATGTAAGGAATACGTGCCGAATAAAAATTTCTGTTTGAACGTTCGAAAAACTTCTGCTCAACATTTGAGAAATCAGGTAATTGCATTTTAAATATTGTTTTAGTTTAAAAATCAGCTATTATATTTATTATTTTCAAGTATATTTTCAATGACAACGATTGCAGAACCTAATAAACCGCTGTCAACACCCAATTCCGAAATACGTATCTGAACATCCTCATGCAACTTAGGTAAACAATACTTATAAATTGATTGCTGCACAGGAACTTCAATATATTGCTTTGCTTGCGATAAAACACCGCTTAATATTATAACTTCGGGATTTAATATTTGTATTAAATACGAAATACCTTTTCCTAGATTTACACCCACTTTTTGTATTAAATATAATGCAAATTGGTCTCCGCTTAATGCTTCTTCTATTATTTTTGTAGGTGTTAACTCATCCGATTTATAATATTTATATAACTTAGACATCTTATTGTTTTCGAGTCCTTCTTTTGCAAAACGAATAAGAGCACTGCAAGAAGCTACTGTTTCAAGGCATCCAACCTTTCCACAATTACATAATACTCCGTCTTCTTCGGTTTGAATATGACTAAACTCACCTGAAAACCCCGAATTTCCTTTATACAATTTCCCGTCTAATATCATACCCAAACCAAGCCCCCAATCTATTTGAATAACTAAAGCATTCTTTGTATTGCGAGCTGCTCCGTATTTCATCTCAGCAAGAGCTCTTACTTTCGAGTCGTTTTCAATAAAAACAGGACGCTTAAACTTTTTTTCTATCGCTTCAGCTAATGTTTCGTTTTTATCGTAAAAATATGTGTAACTGATTCCCTCTTTAGAATTTACAAGTCCGGGCATATTTAAACCTACACCCATAATCTTTTTTTCGGGAATTTGATTTGCTTTCAATAATTTTGCAGATTCAGCATATATTGTTTCTATTATTAATTTTTTTTTATCAAAAGATATCGCTTGTAAATCAACTCCTCCAATTTTTTCAAGACTGTTATTAAATAATGCTATCCTCAAAAACCTTCTTCCAACATCAACACCTAATATAAAAACCGAGTTCTTTTTTAATCCGTAAACATTTGGTCGCCTTCCGCCAATTGATTCACCTTTACCTTTTAATTCAATATATCCATCGTCAATTAAATCATTTAAATATTGATTTGATGTGGGTGCACTAACTTTTAGTAGTGATGCTATTCGCGAACCTGACATAGTTCCATTTCTATAAAGATATTTGATAATTCTTTTTTTATTAAGAAATGTTTTAAGTTCAACTCCCAACAATGTATTCGGTATATAAGTATCCCACATATCCATATGTGTATATTTTTTATTTTTATCATAGCAAATGTAGATATTTTTATATAAAAAGCAAATACTTTTTAAAAAAATTTAAAAAGTATTTTAAAACATATAATTTTTTTATTATTAATAAAATAAAAAAGGCTGCATTAATGCAGCCTTTCAAAAAATATTTTTTAATAAATTATTTTCAAAATACCCATCTGATATTAAATCCAAAACTATCAAATACAAAACCTGTAGTTTGAATAACAACCAAGTTAGGACGCCAATCTAATCCCAAAGCAATAGGAACACTGTTAAATCTGTATTCCAAACCTGCTTCACCAATAATGCCCAACATAAACGGGTCACCTAAAAAAGTATTAACACCGGCTCCCACATACCAATTAAAAGCCTCTCCGTTTATAGGTCGATACAAAAAATCCCAAAGAGCATCTACTCCAACTCCGTTACCACCAAAAGATACATCAGCATGAATACGGCTAAATTTACTTGTACTGAAAACTCCGTCAAGAGCAACATTATTTCCCGAAATCAATCCAAACCTCACACCTATCTCTTGTGCATTGGTAATTGTTAAGCCTACTGCTAATAAAAAAACTACAAATAAAATCTTTTTCATAATTGTTTTTTTTAATGATTATATAATTATTTTTATTTTCATTTTTAATAATTACAAAAGTAAATAATTATTGTTCAAAGAAAACGCTTTTATACTAATAAATATTTTTACTCAAGGTATAAAAAAACAAACCATATCAATATTTGTTATATTTTTACCGGAATATAAGTAAAATATTTTTGTTTTTCCAAAACTTACATATTTAATTAACAAATATTTACATATGATTGATTTTTCGAACAGCACAAAAGAAGCTATAATAGCAAAAGACAGAAAAATCTCTTTTTCTGAATTTAACACCTATATTAATAAGTATGCAACTCTTTTTGAAAATAACAAATCGGAAAGAGTGGCAATTATCAGCGAAAACCGTGTTGAATGGATTTTTGCATTTTATTCGATATGGAAAAATAACAAAGTTGCCGTACCTATTGACTATATGGCATCAAGCAGTGATGTTGCTTTTATTTTAAACGATTGTAAACCGAGTATTATATTTACTAGCAACGAAAAAGCCGATGTTGTAAATGATATTGTCAAAAATATTGATTACACACCCGTTATAATAAATCTTGATACTGTTACATTACCCGATAATATTTCTGCAAAAGAGTGGAATGTCCCAAAAAACAATGAAGATACAGCAGTAATTATTTATACAAGCGGCACAACAGGAAGCCCAAAAGGTGTAATGTTATCTTTTACAAACCTGTTGGCAAATGTAAATGAAGTATGCAACGAAGTAAATATTTACCAAACCGATATGCAAGTGCTTATGCTTTTGCCGATGCACCATATTTTCCCTTTGGTAGGAACTATGGTTGCTCCTTTAAGTATTGGTGCCACAGTAGTACTGTCGCCATCAATGCAAAGTGCCGACTTGCTTGAAACACTTAAAAATAACAAAGTAGGCTTAATGGTTGGTGTTCCTCGTCTTTACGAACTTATTTACAAAGGACTAAAAGCTAAAATTGATGCTAGTTTTGCAGGAAGAATGTTTTATTCAATATTAAGCCGTTTTTATAATAAAAATTTATCAAAAAAAATATTCAAGAAAGTTCACGAAGGTTTTGGCGGACATCTTGAATTTATGATAGCAGGCGGTGCCGCTCTAAATCCCGAAGTAGGTAAGTTTTTTAAAACAATGGGCTTTTCTATTCTTGAAGGTTACGGAATGACTGAAGCCGCTCCTATGATTACATTTAACCGTCCTGAAAATTTCAGAATAGGAACCCCTGGACAGAAATTAAAAACCGTTGATATACAGATAATTGATGGAGAAATCACAGCCAAAGGTCCTAATATTATGCAAGGTTACTTTAATCGTCCTAAAGAAACAGCCGAAATTCTTAAAGACGGCAGACTTTATACCGGCGATTTGGGCTATATCGACAAAGACGGATTTTTATACATAACCGGACGAAAAAAAGAGATTATTGTTTTATCAAACGGTAAAAACATAAATCCTACCGAAATTGAACACAAACTTGAAAATACATCACCATTTATTAGTGAAGTAGCAATTAGTTTAATTAATGATAGTCTGCATGCTTTTATTGTGCCCGATTATTCCGAACTTCACAAAGAAGAGATTAAAGATATTGAAGAATATTTTAAAAATTCTGTAATATCAGATTATAATAATCAAGCAAGTTCTTACAAAAGAATTATGCAATTTACTCTGCTTAAAACAGAAATTCCACGAACACGCTTAGGCAAAATTCAACGTTTTAAACTTGAACAGCTTCTGCTTAAAGACAATAATAAATCGGATAAAAACATAGATAATTCTCCCGAATGTTGCGAAGAATACAAAAGCATAAAAGTTTTTATTGAGGAACAAACAAATTCAAAAATATCTCCCGACGATCATTTGGAATTTGATATTGCTCTAGACTCATTAGGAAAACTAAGTCTTATTGATTTTATTGACAAATCATTTGGTGTAAAAATAGACGAAAAAAAACTTTTGGATTTTCCTTCAGTAAAGAAACTTGTTGAATTTGTTTCGGAAAATAAATTAAAACACAAAATTGAGCATATTAATTGGTCATCAATTCTTAAAGAAAAAAAGATAAATCTGAAACTACCAAAAACTTGGTTTACCATTAAGTTATTTAAAAACTCATCAAAATACTTTTTTAAGCTGTATTTTAAATTTAAAGGTAAAGGAATGGAAAACATTCCCGAAGGAGCTTGCATAATAGCACCAAATCACCAAAGTTTCCTTGACGGACTGTTTGTTGCTTCGTTTTTGAAAAATCAAGTTATTGCCGAAACTTATTTTTACGCTAAAAAGAAACATGTTAAAAATAAAATTGTGCAATTTCTTGCTCGCAAAAACAATATTATTGTGATGGACATTACCAACGACCTGAAAGAAAGCATACAAAAACTTGCCGAAGTATTACGACAAGGAAAAAAGATTATAATATTTCCGGAAGGAACACGAACAAAAGACGGTAATTTGGGGGATTTTAAAAAGATGTTTTCAATTTTAAGTAAAGAGATGAACGTGCCCATTGTGCCTGTTGCCATAACCGGTGCTTATCATGCATTACCCCGCGGAAAAAAAGTTCCTAAACTTTTTGCCAAGGTAAATGTAGAGTTTTTAAAACCCGTTTATCCTGATAAATATGATTACGATTCGCTAACCAAAATTGTAAAATCGGAGATTGACAATGCAAGCAAATAGCAACAACAACAAGTATATAATTATAGATTTCGGTAAAAATGACCGGAAAAACTTGCACAAACAGACGATTTCAAATAAATGGCAAAACGATATTTTTGAATTTTTAAATAAATGGAATGATAATTCCGACACCATAAGTATTAAAACATCAGGTTCAACGGGAAAACCTAAAACCATTACAGCAAAAAAGCAATATCTTACAGCTTCGTCAAAAATGACTTGTAGTTTTTTTAACCTTACGGAAAAATCAACTGCTTTGCTATGCCTTTCTACCGACTACATTGCAGGTAAAATGATGATTGTAAGAGCCATTACAGCAAAAATGAAACTTATTTGCATTCCGCCTTCAAATAATCCTGTTGAACAGTTAACTTTTGATATTGATTTTGCGGCTATGATTCCATATCAAGTGCAACAAGCAATAAAAAAACCTGAAAAATTTAATCTGATAAAAAAACTTATTATCGGCGGAGGCAGGGTGGAAAACAGCTTAATCAACAATTTGCAAAATTTTAATGTAAATTGTTTTGAAACTTTCGGCATGACCGAAACTTATTCACACATCGCTTTGCGACAACTTTCACCTGTTAAGCAAAAATATTTCAAAACTCTTAATAATATCGCAATATCACAAAACAAAAACAAAGAATTAATAATAGATGCCGAAAATATCGGTGTTACCAACTTAAAAACAAATGATATTGTTGAAATTATTGATAATGATTCATTTATATGGAAAGGTCGCCGTGATTTTGTAATTAATTCAGGTGGAATAAAGTTGCATCCAGAAGAGATAGAAAGTGAGATATCGGATTTAATACATACAAAATTTTATATTACAGGTATCCCTGATAAATCTCTTGGCGAAAAAGCTATACTGATAATCGAAGGAAAGAAATTTGATACTACCGATTTATTATCAAAGATAAAACAAAGACTACCAAAATATCACCAACCGAAAGAGATAAGGTTTATTGATAAATTTCAGTTAACTTTATCGGGGAAAATAAAACGCATACTTTTATTCTAAAAATAAATATCCGTTTTCATAAATCATAAAAACACAAATTATGAAAAAACCGGCTCTTTATTGGCAAATATTAATAGCTTTTGTATTGGCTATTCTGTTTGGAATATTTTTCAAACAGCAAGTAGATTATGTTGCATGGATGGGCACACTTTTTTTAAATGCTCTTAAAATGATTATTATTCCGCTTATTCTCAGCTCAATAATATCGGGCGTGGCAAATATTGGAGATGCCAACAATCTTGGACGGCTGGGTTTAAAAACATTCGGATACTACATTCTTACAAGCACTCTTGCTTTGCTTACAGGCTTATTTTTTGTAAATATTATAAAACCGGGGAAAGGAGCCGACCTTGGTTTTACCGAAACAGTAGAAGGGCTTTCTACTGCAAAAGAGTCGTTCGGGCAAACTCTGCTTAATATTGTTCCTCAAAATATTTTTACGGCAATGGTTGAAAACAAAATGCTGTCGCTAATATTTTTTGCCATACTGTTCGGTTTTTTCATTACCCGTTCACAACCCAAATACAAAACTGTTCTTACCGATTTGTTTAACGCATTTTTTGATGTGATGATGAAAATCACTCTTTTTATTATAAAGTTTACCCCTTTCGGAATATTCGGTATAGTTGCAAAACAAGTTGCAACACAAGAAAATCTGTTAGAACTTTTTTCACGTCTCGGTCTCTATATGCTTGTAGTATTACTTGCTCTTGCTTTTCATTCAATGGTAATTTTACCGCTATTGCTGAAAATATTCGGCAAAGCAAATCCCGTAAAACATTTTAAAGCCATGCGAACTCCTTTGATTACGGCATTTTCTACCTCATCGAGCAACGCCACTCTGCCGCTTACTATGGAAGCTGTTGAAAATAAAGC
>CAYQPP010000181.1:0-7518 GCA_964419235.1 uncultured Bacteroidales bacterium | reverse complement strand
TTTTTGTACCACAGCATTGGCAATCTTTTTTATTCCAAATCACTCAATTTAGGTACTAATTTTTCAGTCTGTTTGATTGTAGAAGCAAGGTTGTTCGATTAATATTTTTCTTTATTTTTTTATGAGTTTTTTATACCTAATGCGTTTTGGTCCCTCATCGCCAAGGCGTTTTTTGCGGTTTAATTCATATTCGGAGTACGAACCTTCAAAATAATATACTTGCGAATTGCCCTCAAAAGCCAAAATGTGGGTTGCTATCCTATCTAAAAACCAGCGGTCGTGCGATATTACGACTGCACACCCTGCAAAGTTCTCTAAGCCTTCCTCTAATGCCCGTAGGGTGTTTATGTCGATATCGTTGCCGGGCTCGTCAAGCAAAAGTACGTTGGCTTCGGTTTTTAACGTCATTGCCAAATGCAGCCGGTTGCGCTCGCCGCCCGAAAGCACTCCGGCTTTTTTCTCTTGGTCGGCGCCTGCAAAATTAAACCTCGACAGATATGCGCGTGCATTAATAAACCGCCCGCCTACTTTTATCTCGTCCATGCCATCCGATATTATTTGGTACACGGTTTTTTCGGGGTCAATATCGGCATGACTCTGGTCAACATACCCTATTTTTACCGTTTCGCCTACCGAGAAAGTTCCTGTATCGGCATTTTCATGCTCCATAATCATCCTGAAAAGGGTGGTTTTGCCTGCGCCATTCGGGCCAATTATCCCTACAATTCCGTTGGGTGGCAGTACAAATTCAAGATTATCGAACAGCAGTTTGTCGCCAAAAGCTTTTTTTACGTTATGCGCCTCAATAACCTTGTTGCCGAGCCGCGGCCCGTTTGGAATGAAAATCTCAAGTTTTTGTTCCTTCTCTTTGGTGTCGGTGTTTAGTAGTTTGTCGTATGCGTTTAAACGCGCTTTGGCTTTGGCGTGTCGTGCCTTTGGTGCCATGCGCACCCATTCAAGCTCGCGTTCGAGTGTTTTGCGTCGCTTGCTTTCGGTTTTTTCCTCTTTTGCCAGACGTTGGCTTTTTTGTTCAAGCCACGAGCTGTAATTCCCTTTCCACGGAATGCCTTCGCCCCTGTCGAGTTCCAGAATCCAGCCTGCAACATTGTCTAAAAAGTAGCGGTCGTGGGTAATGGCAATAACGGTACCTTTGTATTGTTGTAGGTGTTGCTCCAACCATTGCACCGATTCGGCATCGAGGTGGTTTGTGGGCTCGTCCAACAGCAAAACATCGGGCTCTTGCAATAACAGTCTGCATAACGCCACGCGGCGGCGCTCTCCACCCGACAGGTTCTCAATTTTCCAATCGGCAGGCGGGCAACGCAGTGCATCCATGGCACGCTCCAGTTTATTGTCTAATTCCCAAGCGTTGTGCTGGTCTAACAGTTCGGTAAGTTCTCCTTGGCGTTCAATAAGTCTGTTCATTTCGTCATCGCCCATAGGTTCGGCAAACTTCATATTGAGTTCTTCGTACTCTTTTAAAAGTGCCACAACTTCGGCCGTTCCCTGTTCAACAATTTCGCGTACGGTTTTATTGTTGTCAAGCTTTGGCTCTTGCTCTAACATTCCTACCGAGTAGCCCTGCGAAAAAACAACCTCGCCCTGATAGTTTTTTTCGGTACCGGCAATAATGTTTAGCAAGGTTGATTTGCCTGAGCCGTTTAAACCTATTATCCCAATTTTTGCCCCATAAAAAAAGGAGAGGTAAATATTATTGAGTACTTTTTTTTGTGGAGGGAAAGTTTTTCCTACCCCAACCATCGAGAATATTATTTTTTTGTCGTCGGCCATAATGTTTTTTTTATTAGTCTTATAAAGAGTTAAAACTATGCACTTAGTGCATCTTGCTTTCAGCTTCTAAAAATAAAAATTATATTAGAAGCAAGACCTTAGATATTTTAAATGTATCGGTAATTTTATTACTAATTGGCATATTAACAGAAACAGGAATACTGAGTTTTCTTTATAATAGTTATGAATTATCTCAAGTCTAAAGTCTAAAGTCTAACATCTCAAGTCTCAAGTCTAAAGTCTAACATCTAAAGTCTTATTTTAAGTATAATGAATTTTATTCGTAGCTCAAACCTATGGACTTATAGTTCATAGTGGTTTAGTCTTCAACTTTGTCCCAATCGGCGTAATGCGTAATGTTGATATTTGTTTTTGGTTCGGTAATATAATCTTCTCTACTGTTATATGTCCAGCCCATTGTTGATGAGCCGCCTCCCGATTGTGTTGTAATAAGTGCGGCGTTGCGCACAAGTCCAATGGGGTAAGCTTGGTCGCGCGGTGTTTCCCTGTCGCCGTGTGTTGGGTCGGTTGGTATCCAGCCGTAATTTGGCAGATATACCTCAACCCAACGGTGGTACATGTCGTCCATGTAGGCAAGCTCTTTTCTGTCCCATGTTGAGCCAACGTACCTTGTAGGCAATCCTGCCGCTTTGCAAAGTGCAATAAAAACAAACGAGTATTCGGAGCATGAGCCATGCCCGTTGGTAATTACCGTTGGGGCGGTATCCCATGCGCCATCCATAACGTAGTGTAGATGCCCAATCAGGTATTGGTGAATTTTTCTCATTATCCAATACGGGTTTTTTTCGTCTCCAACAACTTTTTTAATCGTCTCTTGAATTACTTTGCTGTTTATCTGATATTTTTCGTTGTCGGCAAGGTATTTTTCTTTAATATCTTTGGGCATATCATCAAGTGTGCCAACTTTTTCAGGATAGATAAAATAGCGCACATTGTACGAGTTGAATACAGTTGTAACCTGTATTTCGGTTTTTTCGCCGGGCTTTATATCTGTAAATTGGAACAGCGCGGTTTTTTGTCCCCATTTGTCGGTTAAAATATTATTTGGCTTAATATTGTATTTGTAATTACCAATAATTGTTTGGTTAACCCTGTTTTCGGGCAATGCAATATTTACGTTTAGCGATTTTATTTTACCGGGGCCGTAGCATGTAACGTTGTGGTTAAAGGTTACTTGGTGCAACTGCTTGTCTTTACGGATAAAATTATCGTCATCCCTAATTTTCAGCTCATAAATTTTATCGTCTTCCATGTCAACAGCCCAAAGTTTTTTGTTGTTAACCGTTAGTCCATGTACATAATTTCCGGGAGCATCTAAAATAATTATTACAAAACCGGTTTTTGGGTCAACCATATAAATCTCATCCGTTCCTCTATCCGATATCCATAAATACTTCCCGTCAAAGGTTATGCCTTTGGGGTCTTTTGTGGGCGATGGAAACGATTTTATGGTTGTTCCGTCAACTTGGCTAAATTGAATAATTTTATCTGTCCTGTCGTCGGTACACCAAAGATATTTTCCGTCGTATGCCAACCCTTTGGGGCTTTTTGCGGGCGATTGCAATGTGTTTAATATTGTTCCGTCTTTTGGGTCAATCTTAAAAATCATACCGTCTAAATCTTCGGCCTTATCTGTACGCCCCCTAAAGTCGGCATTCCACAAATACTCTCCGTCCCATGCAAGTCCGGTTGGCCAATATGCAGGCGATTCTATTTGGCTTATAACTTTGCCCGTTTCGGGGTTTATGCAATAAATTTTATCGGTGCCCCTGTCGGCAAGCCAAAGGTTTGTGCCGTCAAAGCATAGCCCCGTAGGATAGCCGCCGGGTGTTTTAAATGATTTTACCACTTCGCCCGAAAAGGCAAAAATATACGAGCTTAATGTAATAAGCGCTAATAGTGTTGCTGATAATTTTTTCATATACTCTATGAGGTTTGTTTATAAATTTTATAATTATTGTGCAATTATTATATTGCCGATATTTTTAATCAAATATAGTGTTTTTTTGCTTTTTGGGATTGTTTGAGAAAAATTAGTGAGCGGTGTTAAATGTCGGTAAACGATTCAAATTGTAGGTTTACTTTCCGCAGGCTCTCAATTGAGCCAACCATTGTTACAATATCGCCTTTTCGGAGACGGGTGTATCCGTGCGATATTATCATTTGCCCTTTGCGTTTAACCGAAAGCACCAGTATGTCTGAAGGTAAGCGTAAATTCCGTAGGGCAACACCAAACAGGTTTTCGTCTTCAACAACAACATCAAGTGTGTCTTTGTCGGGCTCCATGCCCATAAGCAATGATGTTGCCAACGGAGAGCGCACAAAATGTTGCAATAAGTTTACAAATGCCGTTGATGGGTCAATTACCAATGCTCCAAGCTCGTAAAACTGTTTTAGGTGTTTTCGCTCATTCAGCCTGACTATAACTACTTTTTTGCCAATATTTTCATAAATATATTCACAAATTGCATAATTTTTTTTATCGGAAAAAAGCAATACGAATGTATCGTAATCGCCAAGGTGCAAATCGCTGAGTGTTTTGTTGTGTACGTTGTTTATGTGATAATAATTAACGCTTGGTATTTTCTCTATTCTGTTTAATATTTTGCGCGTGGCTATCGATATTGACCACTTTTGCTTGATAAGCTCGTGCGTTAATGCCACCGATTGGTTTTCGCAACCAAATATCAGGGCTTTGTGCGAATGGTCATAACTGTCTTTTGCCTGTATGTGACACTCGCCAACTTTTTTGATTGCCCATTTAAAAAGAGGCGGCCCAATTAGCTGGTTTAAAACAATTACTGCAATAATAATTGTGGCAAGCTCGCTTCCCCATTCAGGAAAACTTACGGCCACAACCATTACCAAAGCCAAGCTTACTCCGGCTTGCGTAACGTATGGCATCCATCCCAGTTTTCTAAACAGTTTTGTGTCGCCGGCAAAGGTGCTGCCTATCCAAGCGCCAATTACCATTCCGACAAACCTGATGGCAAAAAACAGTAATGCTATTTTCCATGTCTGCAATAAAATGTCAATTGACATCATGGCGCCTGCCAATGTAAAAAAAGCTGCATAAATTGCAGGGCCAGCTTTTTCAACAACCTCTTGAAACTCAATTCGCGAATTGGAGTAGTTTACTATTATAAAGCTTGCGGTAATGCAAACCAAAAGTGGCTCCATTAATATCTCAAACGGCAAATATACTTCACTAACGTGATGAATATAATGCGATAACGGATAAATTGCAAAACCTGCAATTAGTAAAATTGTGGTTTTAACATAGGGGTTTAGCTTAAACGAAAAAACAATTTTTAACAGTTTTGAGAGTATTATCCCCATTAAAAATGTTGCTGTTAGTTCAACAACCAATTCAAATAAAAAAAGCAAGTTAAATTCAATTCCTTTAACCAAAGTGTTTGCAACCGACAAACATATGGCAAAAAGCAAGATTACCAATACATCGATTATTACGGTTACGCTAATGGCTGTTTTTGTAAACCTGCCTTTAGCACGCAGCTCGTTAATAATGGCTATTGCCGACGATGGCGACCGTGCCACAAATATTGTTCCTGTAATTATGGCAATTGCCACTATATTGCTTTGCGTTAAGTTATTTAAAAACGAGATGTAAGGCGATAACAGCAGTATTGATACTACTACTACAAAAAATGTTATTACAAATTGTCCAAATGTGTTCCAAAGTATGCTTTTTAAGCTGCTGCGAATCTCTTTTAAATATAGTTCGGCGCCTGCCGCAAATGCTATGTAGGCAAGCGAGAATTCATTTACTATTTGAAGGTTTGGCAAGGCCTCGACCGAAACCAGTTTTAAGAAAAACGGGCCAACTATTACGCCCGATATTAAAAAACCTGTTATTAACGGCAGTTTTATTTTTTGGAAATATTTGGCTACTTGCAGACTGGCAACCACCACCCATAAAAATGCAAACAAAAAAAACAGGAAATTCTCAATCCATACCATATTATTAACGTTTGTGTTCTAATATAGGATTTCCTGCTTAAATATACAAAGAGATATTATGTTTTATGTGAAAAATATTTTTGGAATTGCCCATATAGTTATGATTGATACAAAAATATGAAATTAACACTTTGATTCATCAGGGTGAGTATGACAAAATAATTATACCCAATTAAAATTGGGTGTTAATCTCATATTAATGTGAGCAATTCCAAATAATTTAACAACTTATTTTGGCTTATTTATAAACATAAAGGCTATTAATAAGTAACAATCTTTTATTCTATCCTGATTAATTCATAAATTTTTTCCAAAAACAACAACAGTCTGCGTATTTCGATGCCTTACGGCTACATCAAACTAAACACATGAATTATTCAGGCTAAATAAATTTTATTATTTAACAAACTTTAATCACTTTTGCAGCCTAATTAATATAGTCTGCAAAATGCAGGTATTAATTATTATGCATAAACATAATAAATTTTAAAAGTATTTATAATTTTGTGCTGCTTAATTGAAGCAGTTTACATTATTAAGTTAGATTAAACAGGCTATATTATTAAAGAATATTATCCAAATTGTAACATATTAATAATTAGTCTGCAACAGGCAGGTCAATAGCTGCCAACTAAATAGTAAAATTTATGAATTAATAAAAATATCAATGTCAATAATAATAAAAACACAAGAGCAAATTGATGGTATTAGAAAAAGTTCGATACTGGCTGCGCAAACATTAAATTTTATTGAGCAGTACGTAAAATCGGGTGTAAACACCGAATATCTCGATGATTTAATACACAATTTTATGATGGATAACGGTGCTATACCAGCCACACTAAATTATAATGGTTTTCCTAAGTCATCGTGTATTTCGCCAAATAATGTAATTTGCCATGGAATACCTTCAAAAAATGTAATACTTAAAGATGGTGATATTATTAATATTGACGTAACAACTATACTCAATGGTTATTTTGGCGATACCAGCCGTATGTTTACTATTGGTGAAATATCAGATGATGCCCAAAATTTAATAGATGCAACCAAACACTGCTTAGATTTAGGTATTCAGCAGGTAAAACCAAAAAACGTGTTTGGAAATATTGGTTATGTAATTGGCAGATATGCCAAAGCAAAGGGTTACAGCGTTGTTTACGAATTTTGTGGGCACGGAGTTGGCTTACAATTTCATGAAGAACCTCAGGTTGACCATATTGCCCGCCGAAATAGTGGACATGTTATGAAACCGGGCATGATTTTTACTATTGAACCAATGATAAATATGGGTAAATCAAAAGTATCTATTGACCCCGACGATGAATGGACAGCTCGCACACGAGACAATAAACTGTCGGCACAATTTGAGCATACTATTTTGGTAACACCAAACGGCTTTGAGGTTTTGACAGATATTAATGGCGAATATTAAAAAATACACTTTTTATTTTACTACAGTTCGCAGAGAGCACTAAGACTTTATCCGCGAATTTCACAAATTTACGCGAATTACATGCTTACAGTATAGAGGCACTAAATTATTGAAGTTTTTAAATACAAAGCAATTTAGCAATGCATCAATAATTGTAATTTTTACTCACCACAGAAGACTACAACGCTTCGAGGTGCAAGCTCGCTCTAAGGTTACTGACTGCTGACGCCAAGGGTCGAGAGAGACCTCAAAGCGTCTGCAAGACCTTTGAGCGTCGCAACAAGGCATGT
>CAYQPP010000180.1:1525-7530 GCA_964419235.1 uncultured Bacteroidales bacterium | reverse complement strand
GGTTTTATAATTGTCGGTTACTTTATTTGTTTTACACGAAAAAATCAATACCGATAAAACAGTAAAAATGATGTATTTAATTTGGTTTTTCACGAGAGTAAGTTTTACAGACAGGTTTTGTTATATATACGGAGCAATCTCTTTCATAATAATATTTTTATTTTTAAATCCGATAATTCTTGTAACTTCCTTACCGTTTTTAAACAGAATAAGAGTAGGCAGATTTTTAATTTTATATTTGGCTGCTGTTTGTTGAAATTTCTCAACATCAAGTTTGGCAACTTTTATATTTTCTTCATTGTCGGCAATGTCGTTTAATACCGGAGCAAGCATTTTACACGGGGCACACCATGCCGCCCAAAAATCAACCAACACAAGTCCGCTGCGTAATTGGTTTTTTATAGTTTTAGGAGTTAAAACAACTATGCGGTCGCTTTTTTTTACTTCCGGCATATTTTTCATTTTAAAATACGAAAAAGCAATTAATGCTACTAATACTCCAACGATGCTTAAAATAACAATTAAAGTAGTGCTCATAATTATTTCTGTTTTTTGTTAAAATGTTTTTTTATATTTTGTTCAATATGAGTTAGTTTAATATTAATATTAAACTTTTCGGATAAATGTTTTGCCAACTGTTCGGCGGCGTAAACCGAACGATGCTGACCACCTGTGCATCCGAAATTGACCGCTAAATTAGTAAAATTACGATTAATATAGATATTTATTGAGTTATCAACCAATTCAAAAATATTTTTCAAAAATTCGTGCATATTGGTTTTTGTTTCAAAAAAGGAGATAACCTCGCTGTGGGTTCCGTTCATATTTTTGTATTCATCGTATCTGCCCGGATTGTGAATTGCTCTGCAGTCGAAAACAAAACCGCCGCCGTTTCCGGAATTATCTTGCGGAATGCCTTTTTTGTAACTGAAACTGTTTATTGTTACTGTTAAACTTGAATCAGTCACAGCATGATTTCCTATTTTTTGTAGTTTTTCAGATGTGATAATTTTATTAAAACAGTTGTAGAGATGTGGTATCTCAATGGGTAGGTTTATGTTTTCGATAATATATTGTAAATTTTTTAAAGCATAAGGAATACTTTGTAAAAAATGTGTTTTTCGCTCAAAGAAACCTCTAAAACCAAAAGCTCCCATAGCTTGCATTAAGCGTATTAACACATAGCCGTAATATTTTTCTGTAAATGTATTTTTATCAACTGTAAAATAATTTTTATTTAGTGATTCAATATAAAAATCAAGTAACTCTTCTCTGATATTTTGCGGAATATCAGCTTTTGCATCATAAAGCAACGATGCAATGTCGTATTGCAAAGATCCTTTTCTGCCACCTTGATAATCAATAAAATAAATATCGTCGTTTTTCAGCATTATATTCCGAGACTGAAAATCGCGAAACAGAAAAAAAGCGGTATCGGTATCTAACAAAAAGTTAATCAAGGTATTAAAGTCATCTTCAAGCAGTTGTTCGTGAAAGGATATGTTTGCTAATTTTAAAAAATAGTATTTAAAATAGTTTAAATCCCAGTTCATACTTTGGTTGTCGAAAGCAGGGCGGGGGAAACATAAATTGTAGTTTAAATCTTTACTTGCGTCAATTTGTATTTTTTGTAATTCACACAATATTTTTTTGTATAACTCAACAAATTTTTTTGGAAATGTTGAGCTTTTACGGTTTTGTTGCAGATAATCGTAAAGGGTGGTATTGTCTAAATCTTCGATAAGGTAACAGTTGTTTTTTAAATCAACTTTGTAAATTTCGGGCACGTTAATGCCTTTGTTTTTAAAATGCTTACTGAACTCAATAAATGCGGTGTTTTCTTCAAAACAATCGTTTACAACTCCTATAGCCGATTTATTGTTTGCTTGTAAGCGATAGTATTCACGGTTCGACCCCGATTCGCGAAGTTTAATTATCGATTTGGGTTTATAGCCCGACCATTCGGTAAAGAGTTTATTTAAAATATTTGTATAATTTTTTTTTGTCATGATATTAAGAGTTTATAGGCAAATATAATTAAATAAAAGTAGTAATAGTTTCATAATTAAGACTTGAATTTTTAGGGTTAATTGCTCTTATTGTTAAAAACTATTACCTTTACATAAATATAATTTCGAGCACATGAAAAAAGTAATACAAATTATTGTTTTGTTATTTGTAGTAACGATATCTCAAGCACAGGAAAAAGATATTGTTTTTGAACAAATAACCAACGAAAGCGGCAGAAGTCTTGGGTTTATTACAGGTATAGTTCAGGATAATACAGGATTTATGTGGTTTTCTACACGAAACGGACTTTACCGTTATAACGGTTATTCTTATAAACTTTTTAAAAACAGACGTTCCGATAGTTTATCGTTGCCATACAATGATATAGCTTATATGTATTACGACCGTAATAATAATTTTTGGCTCAGGCATTACGATGAATTGTCAGTTTTTAAAGATGAAAAAAGATTATTTGATTTTGATAGCATTATAAATAAGAATTATGATATTGAAGTAAAAATAGTTCAAGATAAACGAGGAAATTACTGGGTAGGTCCTACAGGAAAAGGACTAATTAAATATAATCCGGAAACAAATAAAATCAATAATTATAGTAATCCGCTTAATACTTATTCGCAAGAAACATGGAATAAAATAAACACTATTATAGATTCAGCAAAAGTGTTGACAGAAATAGCATATCCCGGTAACAATACAGATACAACCGTTTCTTTTACAATTACAAAAAAAGGATATTTTTTGTTGGCATCGTCAGGAGAGGTTGACAAACACGGGAAATATGATTTTGGAGCACTATACAAAAATGGTGATTTAATATGGGAACTAACCGAAAATAAATGTATGTGGTCAGGCGGGGTAAGTAAAAATGTTTTTGAGGTAAAACCATTGAAATTAGAAAAAGGAAATTATACAATTACATATAAATCGGATATGTCGCATTCTTGTGGTAATTGGGACGGGAAACAACCCGATAAAACCGGATTTTGCGGAATTAAGATAGTTTATTTGTCGGAAAAAGAGTTTGAGTATTTTAAAAATGAAAAGTTAAAACCTTATAAGGATTCAACATTTATAGTGTCTAATTTAATTAAAGATTTATTAATTGATAATTACGGAAATTTTTGGGCACTTACTGATAAAGGGCTGGAAAAGTATAACTATCGTAAAAAGTCTTTCGATTTTTATGCTATTGATTTTAAAAGTCTTCTTGGTGTTGACATTGGTGGGGAGTATTTGAATATTTATCAGGATAAACAAGGAGAATTTTGGATTGGCTCAATGTATGGGCTTATTAAATATAATTATTTACTAAATAAGTTTATTGTTTTTCAGAATAGTAACGATAAGGTTGTTTTAACAAGTAATACAATTTATTCGGTTTTTGAAGACAATAATTCAATGGTATGGATAGGCACCGACAGAGGAATAAATATTTATAATAAAGAAAAAAACACCATTAAAAAAATTACAGCCAACAATCATAATAGGCTGTATGATAATAGAATAATAAAAATTTACGAAGACCATAGCGGAAATATATGGGTTGCAACTTTTGAAGGATTAAACAGGTTGATAAAAACAAAGTTTACTTTTACCGATTTAAAAATTGATATTGACAATTCATATCCTGCAATTTACGATGAAGCAGCAAATATTTGGTATGGAGTTGATAATAATATTAATCGCTATTCGAGGACGTTGCAAAATATACTTTCGTATAAATTATCAGATAAAATATTTGCAAAGGATGATTTTTCAGGCAAACCCGATTATGAGATATCGGATATGGTTATTGATAACAGACTGAATATTTGGCTTGCAACTGATGATAAAGTAAGCAGATATAATTTATTTATGCACAAAACTGATTTTATAAAAACGGCAGGTGCAATAATTGTTGGGTCTGATAGTATTAAAAATTCGGTAAAACAGTTAATTATTAAAGACCCGAATACACTATATGCCTTTTGTCCCAATGGATTTTATTTGATAAATATTAAAAATTTGGAGGTTGAGAAATTTTTCCCGTTTTCATTTAATATTGATTTTATAGGAGATTTTGACAGAAACTTTTTTAAAAATGCTAAAATTGACCAAAGTGGAAATATATGGATTAGAACAAGTGACGGTTTTTATGAATTTATCTCAGAAAAGAGAGAGTTGAAATTCGTATATAAATTTAATAATTTAGTAAAAACAGGTCCCTTGTCAGACGGATATTTTGATATTGAAAATGATAAAATATGGTTTTCAACATTGCCTTATTTAGTTAATATTAACGCTAAAACATTAGATACAGTATCCTATCAAATTAATTATGACCACGATTGGGGATTGGCAAATGTTAAAGTGGGAAAAAACAGAATTTATATTTACGGCTCAAATGGTTTGTATATTTTTGATAAAAAAACTAAAACCTTTGAGTATGCATCAGTAGAAAATGGTTTTGTTGATAACAACATTAACGGAATAGAAGAAGACAAGCGACAATATCTATGGATGACAACATTAAAAGGATTAATAAAATACGATGCGAAAGAGAAACGGGCAAGAAACTTTTTTACATCAGCTGATTATACCACTCATCATTTTTTGGGAAATTCCCCCGGTTTTGTATTACCAACCGGCGAAAAAATATTTTTTACAACCAAAGGGTTCTTGTCTTTTTTTCCTGATAGTATAAATGAATCAATCCCAAAAGTAGTGATTGATAAGTTTACAATTAAAGGGAAAGAATATAAACTTGACAGTTTAATTTATCAAAAACGGATAATTCATCTTAAATACAATCAAAATTTTATAGGCTTTGAGTTTGCTGTATTAGATTATACTTTGCCTGCCGAAAACAGGTATCGCTATAAGTTGCAAGGACTTGATGATGATTGGATTTATACCGATGCCAATAACAGAAAAGCTAGTTATTCGGGTATTCCGCCCGGTGATTATACTTTTATTGTTCAAGGTTCTAATAACGATAAAGTGTGGAATACTGTTGGAGCAAGAATACAAGTAATAATCACTCCGCCGTGGTATAAAACAATTGTTGCATATATTGCATATATTATTATTATCATATCATCAATATGGATTTTTATAAAAGTAAGAGAGAAAAAACTTATTGAAGAAAAACGTATTCTAGAACAAAAAGTAAAAGAGCGAACAGCCGAAATTGAAGCACAAAAAGAAGAATTGGCAAAACAAAATGAAATGATTGCCGAGCAAAATAAAAATATTACCGACAGTATTCATTATGCACAGCGTATCCAATCGGCAATATTACCACCTGTTGAGCAGCTCAGCGATGTTGTCGATGAATTTTTTATCTTGTATCGTCCGCGAGATATTGTTAGTGGCGATTATTATTGGGCAACACGAAAAGATGATATTACGATAATAGTGGCAGCCGATTGCACAGGACACGGTGTCCCCGGTGCTTTTATGAGTATGTTGGGAATAGCTTTTCTTAACGAGATAGTTAATAAAGAAGGTATTGTTAAACCAAATGAAATATTAAACAGATTAAGGCAACAAGTTGTAAATCAGTTACATCAAGGAGAGGACGGAGAATCGAAAGACGGAATGGATGTTTCGCTTTATGTAATTGACCATAAAAATATGAAGGTAGGTTTTTCGGGAGCTTACAATCCGCTTTATATAATTCGTGATAATGAAGTGATACAACTGAAAGCTGACCGAATGCCTATAGGTTATCATATAAAAATCGGAACACCTTTTACAATGCAAGAGATTGATCTCCAAAAAGGCGATTGCCTTTACAATTCTTCCGATGGCTATCCCGACCAATTTGGGGGACCCGATGAAAGAAAGTTTATGACTAAACGATTTAAACAACTGTTGCTTGATATTCATCAAAAACCGATGGCTGAGCAAAAACAAATTCTTGACAAAACAATTGACGAATGGCGTGGCGATATTGAGCAGATTGATGATATTATAGTGATAGGTGTGAGAAT
>CAYQPP010000180.1:0-1425 GCA_964419235.1 uncultured Bacteroidales bacterium | reverse complement strand
AATTTTAATTTTTATAATCCTGTTAAAATATTATTCGGTAAAGGCAAAATAACAGAGTTGTCTGATAATTTACCGGAAGGTGCAAAAATACTGTTTGTTTACGGAGGCGGCAGTATAAAGAAAAACGGTATTTATAACCAAGTTGTTGATAACTTAAAAGGTTTTGAGTTTTACGAATATGGAGGTATTAAACCAAATCCTTCGTATGAAGAATGTTTGGGAGCACTTGATATTATAAAAGAAAAGGGCATTAACTTTTTACTTGCCGTAGGCGGCGGTTCGGTTATTGATGCAACAAAATTTATTGCTGCAGCAGCTCTTTATGAGGGTAACGACCCTTGGGATATTGTGGGGAAAGGTGCTGAAGTGAAAGATGCTTTACCCATAGGCGTTGTTTTAACTCTTCCGGCAACGGGTAGTGAGATGAATATAAATTCGGTGATGACAAAAAAAGAGACTGCCGAAAAATTACCTTTTAAATCACAAAAAGTATATCCCAAATTCTCAATTTTAGATCCTGAATACAGTTTTTCGTTGCCTAAAAGACAAATTGTTAACGGTGTTATTGATGCCTTTATTCACGTGATGGAGCAGTATTTAACATATCCCGTTAACTCGCCTGTACAAGACCGTTTTGCCGAAGGTGTTCTTTTAACACTTATTGAAGAAGGACGAAAAGCTGTTGCAAATGAAAAACCCGATTATAATAATAGAGCAAATATTATGTGGGCGGCAACAATGGCACTAAACGGAATACTTGCAGTTGGCGTAAAATCGTGCTGGGCAACTCATGCAATAGGACACGAACTTACAGCATTGCACGGACTCGACCATGCCGTATCACTTACAATTGTATTGCCTGGATTGCTCGACAAAAAAAGAAACGAGCGAAAGGAAAAGATTCTTCAATATGGTGAACGAGTATGGAATATCACCGAGGGAACCGATGACGAAAGAATAGATAAAACTATTGAAAAAACTGAAAGTTTCTTTAATGAACTTGGCGTAAAAACAAGGTTGAGAGATTACAATATCGGAACCGACACTGTGGATTTTATAGTAAATCGTTATAAAAACAGAGGACTGTCAGCAATAGGTTTGCAAAAAGACATTTCACTTGACGATGTTAAAGAGTTATTAATGGCGAGGTTGTAAACCCAAAATAGATGATATACAGTTGTTGAGTTTCATGCAAAAAAGGATAGTGTATAAAATCACTAAAAAAATGTATATTTGTAGTCATATTATTATAATAGAAAAATGATAAAATTAAAAATTAAAAATGTTGGACCAATAAAACAAGGATATAATACCGAGGATGGTTTTATTCCAATGAATAATGTTACTTTATTTATTGGTAGTCAAGGTTCAGGAAAAAGCACTATTGCCAAGGTATATTCAACATTAAGTTGGATTGAAAAAGCT
>CAYQPP010000179.1:0-7576 GCA_964419235.1 uncultured Bacteroidales bacterium | reverse complement strand
AAAAAAATAAATTGGATTGATTAAAGGAATACCTTATTAATACACCGGCAACGCTCAAAGATATTGCACCTCGAAGTATTTGTTGCAAATAACACCACCATCGGGTGGTAAGCAAATACAAAAAACCAAGTGTGTAACTTTGCAACTTGGTTGCATAAACATTTATACTATATTTGTCGTTATTATTTTATTGAATAAGTAAAATAGAGTTAAGCATTTAATTAAAATGGGTAAAACTAACAGACATATTAAGGTTACGCTAATGCTAACAGCAGGTTTGTTGATTTTGCTTCATTCCATAATTCCACACCACCACCACTACAACACCCTTGACCATAACAATTGCAGCCCAACCGAAACCCACAGCGAAATGCCTGACAAGGCAAAAACCCATTGCCATGCTTTTAATAACATAGTTTTTGAAAACATTAACCATACCTCTTTCAAACTTAACTTACAACCAAACATCAACTTGTTTTGTGTTCAGGCTTTTGCCGATACAAAAACTAACAAAAACAAAACAATAACCGTATATGCGTTATACAATTTTGTTTTCCCCAAACACCATTCCTTATCAAAACCTACCCACAGGGGTCCCCCGTTAAGCTGTTAAAAAAGTCGGTAAAATATTTTACATCGGTCATCTGACATCCGACATTCAACATTTTACAGTAAACAATTAAAAACAGCATTTAAAAATGATTAATAGTATAATATCCTTTTCGATAAAGAACAAGGCTTTGATATGGTTAATGACGATAGGCCTTATTATAGGCGGGTTTTATTCCATGACGAAAGTGCCGCTCGATGCCATGCCCGACATTACAAACAATCAGGTTTTGGTAATTACAACAGCCCCAAATTTGGGAACAGAAGATATCGAACAATTTGTAACCTACCAAGTAGAGCTTGCAGTAGCCAACCTACCCGACGTTACCGAAATAAGGAGTATTTCGAGGTTTGGGTTGTCGGTGGTAACTATTGTTTTTAAAGAGAGTGCAGGAACATACCTGCCGCGGCAGTTGGTTAGCGAGGCCCTGTCGGAAGTAAAAGAAAAAATACCCGATGGGTTTGGACAGCCATTTATGGCCCCTATAAGCACAGGCTTGGGCGAGATTTATCAATACACACTCGAAGTGCAGCCCGGTTACGATACGGTTTATAACGACATGAACCTGCGCACCATGCAAGAGTGGATTGTAAAACGCCAAATGGCTATGTTGCCCGGCGTAGTTGAGGTAAACTCGTTTGGCGGCAGAGGAAAACAGTATGAAGTATCGGTTAACCCCGACAAGCTGAGGAGCATGGGATTAACCATTTCTGATATTTTTGACGCTTTGGAAAAAAACAACCAAAATACAGGTGGTGCATATATCGAGAAAAATTTTCAGGCAAACTTTATTCGCGGCGAAGGCTTGATGCGCTCGCTTGACGATATTAAAAACACAATGGTTGCAAACATAAAAGGACAACCTATTTTTATTAGAGATGTTGCCGAAGTGCAGTACGGCAGCTTTGTTCGCTATGGGGCATTTACCAAAGACGGAAAAGGCGAGGCAGTTGGCGGTATTGTAATGATGCTAAAGGGCGAAAACTCAAATGATATAATAAACAATGTAAAAGAACGAATTGCATTAATACAAAAATCAATGCCCGAAGGCGTGGTTATCAAACCTTTTCTTGACCGTAGCAGGCTAATAAAAAGCACTACAACCACCGTTGCCGAGAACCTGTCGCTTGGTGCATTAATAGTTATTTTTATTTTGGTAATATTTCTTGGCAATATAAGGGGCGGACTAATTGTGGCATCGACAATACCGCTGGCATTGCTTTTTGCATTTATTATGATGCGTGTTTTTGGTGTTTGGGCAAACCTTATGAGCTTGGGAGCACTCGATTTTGGGATACTGGTAGATGGTGCGGTAATTATTGTTGAGAGCATGATTTATTATCTGCATAAAAAAGAGCTTATAGGAACCAAGCTGCCGCAAGACAAGCGTAACGAGATTGCCTACAAATCGGCAAGCAAAATGATGAACTCGGCATTTTTTGGGCAGTTGACAATACTTATCGTGTTTATTCCGGTGCTTGCCCTGCAAGGCGTTGAAGGAAAAATGTTTATACCAATGGCAATGACATTCGGCTTTGCGGTTTTGGGCGTGGTTATACTATGCCTAACTTATATACCCATGATGGCAGCGCAATTTCTGCAACCACCAAAAACAGGCAAAAAATCGGTTGGCGAAAAAATTATTACCAAACTAGAAAACCTATACAACCCTATTATTGATTGGGCTTTGCGCCGAGGCAGCATTGTTGTTGCAATGGCAACAGTTTTGTTAATATCGGGAGGTTTTATGTTTACCCGCATGGGCGCCGAGTTTATACCTAAATTAGATGAGGGCGATTTTGCTTTTCAGGCATTCTTAAAACCCGGCACATCACTCTCCGAAGTCAAAAAGGCATCAACACGGTTAGAGCAAATTGTTTTAGAGAATTTTCCCGATGAGATAGAATCTATCCAAAGCCGCATTGGTGTTGCCGATTTGCCAATGGACCCTATGCCAATGGATATTGCCGATATTTTTGTTATCCTAAAACCTCAAAGCGAGTGGACAAAAGCCGAATCGAAAAAAGAGTTGGTAAATATGGTAAAGGAGAAGGTAAGCGTACTGCCGGGCATAAACTTTGAATTCACACAACCTGTTGAGATGCGCTTTAATGAGTTGTTAACGGGTATCCGCGAAGATATTGCCGTTAAGCTTTACGGCAACGACTTAAATATTTTGTCTGAAAAAGCAAAGGAGATTGCATCGCTTATTTCAGGAATTAGAGGTGTTGAGGGTGTTAAAGCCGAAGCTATAAAAGGACTGCCTCAAATTACGGTTAATTACAACCGCAATAAACTCGGCAGGTACGGCTTAAACATAAACGAACTAAATACCATTATTGAAACCGCATTTAGCGGCGGCGTTGCCGGAAGTATCTATGAGGGCGAGCGTATGTTCGACTTGGTTGTGAGGCTTGACAAGGAACACCGCAAAAGCATTGACGATATACGCAATTTATTTGTGAACCTGCCCGACGGAAACCAGATTCCGCTTAAAGAAGTTGCGGATATAAGCTACAAACCCGGGCCTATGCAAATTAGCCGCGACAACACAAACAGGCGTACTTATGTAGGGATTAATGTTGAGGGGCGCGATATAAAATCGCTTGTAAACGAAATACAGACAACATTGGATGATAAGCTTAAACTGCCCACAGGCTATTATATAAGGTACGGAGGTGCATTCGAAAACCTCGAACGGGCATCAAAAAGATTGTCGATGGTTGTGCCGCTTGCTTTGGCGCTGATATTTATGCTGGTGTTTTTTGCGGTAAAATCGTTTAAGCAAACCCTTATGATTTACGCTGCAATTCCTTTTGCAGCCGTTGGCGGGGTGTTTTCGCTATACCTTAGGGGAATGCCTTTTAGCATTTCGGCAGGCGTTGGATTTATTGTGTTGTTTGGGGTGGCTGTTCTTAACGGACTGGTTTTAATAAGCGGGTTTAACGAGCTTAAAGCCGAAGGCAAACTCCATATTAACGACATAATAAAAAAGGGCTCGATACGCAGGATACGCCCCATACTTTTGACTGCATCGACAGATATTTTGGGTTTTTTGCCAATGGCAATATCCATATCGGCAGGAGCCGAAGTGCAGCGTCCTTTGGCAACGGTAGTAATTGGCGGTATGCTTACATCAACCCTGCTTACCTTGGTGGTTTTACCTGTTTTATACAAATGGGTTGAATCGGCAAAAAAAAGCATAAAACTGCAAAAACCCTCAATTGCAATTACAGTTGTATTAATTTTGGCATTCTGCATCAGCAATATAAATATTGCCGATGCGCAGAATAAAAACATAACGCTTCAACAGGCTGTTGATATGGCACAACAAAATTATCCTGCCCTAAAATCGGCTAAGCTTAAGGTTAAAAAACAGAAAGCTTTAAAAGCAACGGCTTACGATTTTGGGACAACAACCATTTATACAGGAAAAGAGGAGGTTGGTAACGGGATGCAAGGGGTACAAAACCAAATAGGCGTGGCACAATCGGATATTGATATTTTTTCGGCATTAGCCAAAAACAGATTGGCAAACGCAAAAATAGACCAAGCCGCACTTGGGTTAGGCCTTACCAAGGCAGTGGTTGTAAAAGATGTTAGCACGGCATGGTACAGGGCTGCCAATAACAAAAAGCAGTGGTTGTTATATAAACAGCTCGATACGGTTTACAACAATTTTCAAAAAGCCGCCGAATTAAGGTATAAAACACAGCAAACATCAAAGCTTGAATATCTATCGGCAACGGCAAAATATAAGGAGCTGCAGGTAAATATAAAACGCGCCAAAGGCAGGTACCTTGCATCTTTGCAAATATTAAACCAGTATTTATTGTTTAATACCATGTTTGATATAATTGAGAATGACAGCACAACAAAACTTTTTATGCCTGCCGATTCTTTAACAGGAAGTCCGATATTAAACATATTTGCAAACAACACAGATATTGCTGAATCGGCATGGAAAACAGAGCGTGCAGCATACCTGCCAAAACTTAGCGTAGAGTATAAAAAGCAGGTTATTGACGGGGCATCGGGTTTTTACGGCTGGCAGGCAGGCATATCGGTACCATTGCTTTTTTTCTCCCAAAACGGAAAAACAAAAGCTGCAAAAATTGATTATCAGATAGCAGGGCAGCAATACGAACAAAAACGATTAGAGGTTAATGCTATGTTTAACGAGCGGCTTAACCGCTACATAATACTTAACGATGTGCTGGCGTACTTTAAAAATGAAGCCTTGCCGCTTGCAAATGAGCAGATAAATGCCTCAAATATTGCTTATCAGCTTGGCAGTATCGACTATATACAGTTTATTCAAAACATTGACGCTGCCATAAATACAAAACAAGAATTTTTAAATCAACAGGTTGAGTATTTTGAACTGTCGGCCGAGCTTAAATTTTTATCGGGAAAGTAATAGCATAGGATATCGGTCATCTGACAAAAAACTATAAAACTAAAAAAACATGAAAACAAAAACATATACAACACTTATTGCATCAATAATAATAGCAACATTAATATCGTGCAACCCTCAAAAAAACGGAGGGCATAGCGAAGATGAACATGGGCATGAGCACCATGAGGCTAAAGGGGTGGTTGTTTTAAACAAAAACCAACAAAAAGCATTAAACCTTAAATTGGGCACTTTTAAAATGCGTAACCTTACAACCGTGGTAAAAACAAACGGGCAGCTCGAAG
The DNA here is from genome assembly GCA_964419235.1 of uncultured Bacteroidales bacterium. Taxonomy (GTDB): domain Bacteria; phylum Bacteroidota; class Bacteroidia; order Bacteroidales; family SZUA-534; genus GH45. Next base: position 2,262 of record CAYQPP010000179.1, on the reverse strand, counting down.
TGCCCCCTGCAAGCAATGCCGATGTAACTGCAATAATTGGCGGCAATGTAAAACAGATTAACGTTTTTCATGGCGACAAAATTGCAAAAGGCCAGCTTTTGGCAGTTTTGGAACACCCCGATTACATTGCAATACAAGAAAATTTTGCAGCCGTGGCAAACCAGCTTAGCTTTTTGCAAGAAGAGTATAAAAGGCAAAAGGAGCTATTTGAGAATAACGTTGGCGCAGGCAGGGAGTACCAAAAGGTTAAATCGGAGTTTAACACAGCAAAAGCAAAATACGCGGGGTTAAAATCGCGCCTGTTGCTGCTAAACCTTTCGCCGGAAAAAGTAAAAAGCGGCAATATCTCAAACACAATAAGCATCTACTCCCCTATTAACGGGTATGTCAACGAAATTAATATAAAATTAGGCACTTATGTAGATGCAAAAGATATTCTGTTTGAGATAACCGACAACAGCGCAATTCATGCCGATTTTATGGTTTATGAAAAAGATGTCCATCTTGTAAAAGAAGGCCAAAAAGTTCATTTTACCGTATCAAACCGTCCTGACAAAGAATTAACAGCCATAGTGTTTGCCATTGGCAAAGAGTTCGAATCCAATACGCGCGCGGTTCATATACACGCCAAAATTATTGAAAAGGTATCGGGGTTAATATCGGGCATGTATATATCAGGGCATCTGCATACCGATGAAAAATATACACGCACATTGCCAAACGATGCCATTGTTGGCCAAGGCACAAAATCGTTTATTTTTATTGAAGATAACGAAACAATTGAGGAACCAATGCATGAAGGGCATGACCACGAGCACGAAATTGCCGAAAATAAAGAAAACCACAACAAAAAGGCATTCCGGATGGTTGAAGTAATCACAGGCATAAAAGACGACGGCTATACCGAGATAAGTCTTATCGACTCATTGCCCAACAATACTCAGGTTGTGCTAAATGCCGCATATTACCTGTTGTCGGATATGAATAAAGAGGAGACTGAACACAAACACTAAATAGGGCTTGTATGTAAATTTAAAAACCGGTTTATGATTGAATATTAGCGATTTTTGATTTAACCCGAAAAATTCGGGACTTATTTATTGAGAAACATTAGTTCTTTGCTTATCAACGTGTTGGCTCTCATTTATAAAAAATTTAATACTCCAAAAATTAGAGTAAAATATTTTGCAAAATATAATGTAACTATTTAAATGCCAACACTTACAGCAAATAGTTAACATTTTCTCATGAATAATGCAGGTTAATAAGTGCTTGAACATAAAGCAAATCAAAAAACTCATACTATTACATAAATAATTATTACAAAAACTATGGGACACGGGCACAATCATACACATTCGCATGGCAACAGCTATAACAAGGCATTTGCCATTGGCATAGGGTTAAACATTACGTTTGTTGCGGTTGAAGTGTTTTACGGGCTGTCTGCAAATTCGTCGGCACTTTTAGCCGATGCGGGGCATAATGCCAGCGATGTGCTCAGCCTTGTTTTTGCGTGGTTTGCCATTTGGCTGGCAACAAAAAAGCCCAAAGGCAAATATACATACGGGTTTAAAAAAACCACAATATTAATATCGGTAATAAATGCGCTGTTGCTTTTTGCGGCCGTGGTTGCCATTGCTTGGGATGCAATAGGTAAATTCAGAAACCCACAGCCCGTTGCCGGAACTCAAGTAATGATTGTGGCAGGCATAGGGGTTGTAATAAATACCATAACGGCACTAATGTTTGTTGGTGGGCAAAAAAACGACCTCAATATAAAAGGCGCATTTTTGCATATGGCCGCCGATGCGGCAGTATCGCTTGGGGTAGTAGTATCGGGACTGTTAATTATAAAAACAGGGCTGCAATGGATTGACCCGCTAATGAGTTTTGTGATAATTATTGTAATACTTTGGGGCACATTAAGGTTGTTTATGGAGTCGATAAGGCTTTCGCTCGATGCCGTGCCGCGTGATATTGATATTGAAGAGGTAACATCGGCAATAAAAAACACAATAGGCGTTGAAAACCTGCACGACTTACACCTGTGGGCAATGAGCACAACCGAAAACGCCATGTCGGCACATATAATTGCGCCCTATGCAAACCACGACGAGCTATTAAAAGAGTTACAAAATATTTTATCGAATAAATTCAACATAAAGCATGTAACCATACAGATTGAAAAAAACAACAATAACCTGAATTGCAAAAAATGCTAAAGTCTGAGTACCACATATCAAAAATGGACTGCCCGTC
>CAYQPP010000178.1:0-7676 GCA_964419235.1 uncultured Bacteroidales bacterium | reverse complement strand
GAAAATGGATACCGAAACAAGCAGCTCTACATCTACCGAAACAGAAAATTCAACTACAAATTCAACTACCGTAGGTTATATTTTAAATGATGGCGACCAAGGCGACTACTTTAGCGTTGATGTATTAAAAGACCCATTCGGAAACGGACCGATATTTAGCACACTCGGAGGACAGAGTGCTTGCCCTTACGAGGGAGGGACAACTGTTGAATATGCTGATTATCTTGATGCATGGCATCCGTCGGATTTTAATAACGAATTCCAGTTAAACTACCCTACAATGCAAATTGAAGTGCCGAAAATTTCAGCCGAAAATGCAATTGTAGCAGGCGTTCCCGATAATGAGCCCGCAGTATTTGTTCTAAAATTAAGCAATCAGTCAGAGGTAAATGCCGATAACTGGTTTACACTTGAATTAGATGCTGCAAGCAACCCTTACGGAGCAAAACTAAAAATGGATGGCGCTGCAATAATTAACGGCGTTTCAATAATGATACCGGGCGGAACAACCTTAACAAAAACATTGGAGTTAGAGAAAGGGCAAGATGCTATAAACGATTATGAGGGTATTAATTTAATACTACACTCGCAGTGTCAGTTTGACCCAACCGATGATGTTGACGATATAGCAGACACCGTTACAATTACAGCTAATTTTGTACCAACTTGTACCGATATCGAGGTGTTAAACCCATCGGATAATTGGTTAATAAATGTTGATGCCAACGATGTTATGCCTGTTAAGTTAGGCGGTTATAATATTAACCACGGCACATTCGAAAAGATAGCCTTCCAGTATAAAGCCGAATCGGCTTCTACATTTAATACCGTTGCAATGTTCTTTAACGATACTACCGATTACGGTATATATTCGGGCGAGAAGTTTAAAATTAACGGTTCAGACGTAATGTTTTACGATTGGGATATGTCAGCCTTGCAAGACCGTACATATCAAATACGAGCAGTATCGGTTTGTACCGACGGCTCAACAACCGAAAGTAACGAGCTTACCGGAACTCTTGACGGAAATCGTCCACAGGTATTTGGAACACCAAGCCCTGCCGATGGTATTCTTGATTTAAATGATGATATAATGATATCATTTAATGAACCTATCGAAGATGGTTTGGTAACAAGCTATAATATTGATATTCAAGGAGTATTGAATGGTGCAGAGATAAATCATGGTATAAGTATTGCTCTTGACGGAGCAGGCGATTTTGCTAATACAACCGATGGTATTAACATTAAAGATGCATCATTTACCGTTGAATTTTGGTTACGCAAACAAACCGGAGATACCGGAACGGTTATCTCGCAAGGAACAATTGACAACGAATATTTAGGAATCTATTTTGCCGATGACTCATTAAAGGTAACCAACGGTTTAGTTACAGTTGGCGGAGTTAATAATTTTGATGATGCAAACTGGCATCACTATGCTGTTGCGTATAATAGCACAACAAATAATTTGGCTATCTATATTGACGATCAATTGGTAACTGAAAAACCGTTTGAGGCAACAAAAGCTCAGGGTTCGGTACTGTTTGGCAAGTCGGCTTTAACTAATGCCGATTACTTTACGGGTAATATTCACGATGTTCGTATTTGGCGTAAAGCGGTTTCATACACCGATATTATTCAAAATATGAATAAAAGCCTTGTGGGTAACGAGTTTGGGCTATTGGCATACTACCCAATTGATGAGGCACAAGGTGTTTTGCTTAAAGATAAAGTTCATAGTCGCAATGCAACCTTAACCGGAACATGGGCAGTTGAACCGAGCAGTAGTGCTTATGCTTTTAACGGAACAAACCAAGCATTAAGTTTTAATGCCGGCGCAATTCCAATTGGCAACGAAATGGATATGACTATTGAGATGTGGTTTAAAGGCTCTGCACAAAATGGAGAGGCAACACTATTCTCAAATGGTAAAGCCGATGTTGATGGTTATAACCCTGCAAAAGTTGTAAATATAAACTTAACCGCCACAGGTAATATTAAGGTTATTAATAATGGACAATCGTTATTGTCAACAAATAGTTATACCGATGACACTTGGCATCATATTGCATTTGTACTAAATCGCAGAGGCTATGCATCACTTTATGTTGATGCCGAAAAAGTTGCAAGCACAACTGCTCCTGCTTTTGGTTCAATGGAGAGTGCAACAGCATATATTGGAGCTTTGGGTTACTTAGACAATAGTTTGGCAAATCAACTTAGTAACTACTTTAACGGTGTAATTGATGAAGTACGCATTTGGAATCTTGCCAAAACGCAAGAGCAAATTGAGATGTACCAAAATAACCGTTTATCGGGAACTGAAATTGGCTTAAAGGCTTACTTTCCGTTTGAAACTTATGAGGAGGTTATGGGTGTAATGCTATCGGCATCAACACTCGACGACCAAGCTATTGACCCGTATAGTGGTTATGGAAGCAACTATTGCGGTACGTTAACAGTTTTTGGAACAGACAGTATTACAAACATATCGCCAAATATTAAGCGCGAGCGTGCAAAATCAAAAGTAAACTTCGACTTTGTAATTAATAACGACCAAATAATAATTACACCAACCGATAATTTGGCACTAATTGAAAAATGCGTGCTTGAAATTACGGTTCAGAATATACAAGATAAGCATGGCAATACTTTGGCATCGCCTGTTACTTGGACAGCCTATATTAAAAAGAATCAGGTTGTTTGGGGCGACGATTTGTTCACTTTCAATAAAGAGATGTCGGAAACGTTAAGCTTTACCTCTACCGTTATAAACAGCGGAGGTACTCAGCAAACATTTACAATATCAAACTTGCCAAGTTGGTTAACAGCTTCGCCTGTAAGCGGGGCATTAAATCCCGATAGTAAAATTGAAATTGAATTTACCGTAAGTGATGGATTGAATATTGGCAATTATACCGAGGATATTTTCCTTGAAAGCGCATCGGGTTATAACGAGCGATTAAGTCTTAACCTTAATGTGTTTAAGCAAGCACCAAACTGGGTTGTTGATGAAACAGCATACCAAAACAGCATGAATATTATTGCTCAGCTTAGCATTAAAAATATTATAAGCAACGATAAAAACGATATGATTGGTGTATTTGTGGGCGATGTTTGCCGCGGAGTTTGCAAATTAGAGTACAAAACCAACTACGACGCTTACTTTGCTTTTGTTGTGGTGTATGGTAACCAAATCGGCGAGGAGTTGAGTTACCGCGTTTGGGATGCAAGTGAAGGCAAAATTTATAGCGATGTGTCGCCAACATACAATTTTGAGCCTAACCAATTTTATGGAAATATGGCTACACCAATAGTGTTTAATGCCGGTGGTAAGCTCAATAATTCTATCAACCTTAATAAGGGCTGGAATTGGTTGTCGTTTAACCTGAATATGGATGATGCTTCAATAAATACCGTTTTTGACGGGCTGTCGCTTATAGAAGGCGATGTAATTAAACATGCCGAGCTGTTTACGGCATACGATGCCCCGAGCACTACATGGTTTGGTTCTCTTAATAACGTTGAGATTGGTAAACTTTACCGTGCAAAAATACAAAATGGTGGCGAGTTAAAATATATGGGCGAAGAGACCAAAAGCTCCGATTTTACCATTGAGTTGGTTAACGGATGGAATAGAATTGGCTTTATACCGGCTGTAAACGTAACAGTTAATGAAGCACTTGCCGGTTTTGAACCTCAAATTAACGATGTGGTAAAAAGCCAGTACCAATTTGCAATGTACGACGGTTACGAGTGGATAGGCAGTATGAACTATATGGAGCAGGGTAAAGGTTATATGTACAAATCAGAAAATACCGATACAATAACTTTTGTTTATCCTGACATTACAGCTTTTAACAAAAAATCATCGTTAAAAGATATAAATCCTGAAGCATCAGAATATGGTGTTAAAGCAGGCAATTACGAATATGCCATGAGTGTTGTTGCCCAATTAAACGGCTCAAACATTCCTGATAATATATTAATTGGAGCATTTATTAACAATGAGCTGCGCGGTATTGCATCGGTTGTAAACACAAATGGATTAAATAATTACAGCTTTATTACAGTTTATGGCTCAGGCAGCGAAATTGACCAAATTATCAGCTTTAAGCTAATAGCCAACAACAAAACCATTGAAATTGAAGGCAATAGCTTATTCGACGGTAACAACATCGACGGTAGTTTATCAATGCCTGTTGAGCTTAACGTTGGTAATGCATTAAGCATAATTAACAGTACCGAAAACGAGCTGGCAGTATATCCAAATCCGTTTAAAACAGAAGTTTCTGTTAATTACAACCTTACTGCTGACACCGATGTGGTTATTGAGGTTTATAACGTATTGGGTAAAAAGCTTAATATATTGTACAATGGTACTTTAACAGCCGGTAATCATGTACTGAAATGGGATGGAAGCACTTTTGATGGCGAAATTATTAGTCAGGGTGTATATTTTATACATATAAAACTTAACGAGTCTATTAACGTAATTCGAATTATAAAAGAATAAATAAGCTGTAAAGTCATCTGATGAATAAAATATTCATCAGATGACTAAACCGGCATCATAAAAAAATTAATAATATTATAAATATAAAAACATGAAAAATTTTATTCTGATAACGGCCATACTTTTACAAACGGTTGTATCATTTGGCACGCCAAACTGGACAGTAAACAGCTCCGATTATGAATACTCGCTAACCATTACAGCCGTAGTTGAGGTTAATGGCGAATTAATGGGTGCCGACGGCGATATGGTAGGTGCTTTTGTTAACGGCGAATGCCGTGGAGTTGCAGATGCCGTGTTTAATTCAACTTACAATAAATACTTCTTTTTCTTGACAGTATTCAGTAATCAGTATTCGGGCGAAGAGGTTAGTTTTGAATATTTCAATAAGGCAGATGATAAAATTTATGTCGAATTTATTACTATTGAATTTCAGGATGGGCAAAATATGGGTTCTGCATCGTCGCCTTATAAAATAACAAATAGTGGGGTTAAGCGTAATATTAGCATTTCGAGCGATACCATAAGCGAAAACAATTTGGCACCAAGTTTAATTGGTCGTTTAAATACAAACACCGATGTTGCCGGCACAACGTTTAATTATGTTATATCTGACGCCGACAGCTTAAATAATGCATGGTTTTATATAAAAGGCGATAGTTTGATAACCGATTCGGTATTTAATTATGAAATAAACCATTTGTTTGAAGTATCGTTATTTTCATACTCATCAAACAATGATACCCTTTACAAAAAATTTACCATTAAAGTGTTGGATATCGAGGAGCGTAGTATTGTTTTATCGGCAAACACAATTGACGAGAATAATGACACACCGCTATTTATTGGGGCATTAGAGGTTATTGATACCGAAAGCCAGTTGAGTTATACGCTATCGTTGACCGATGCCGCCGATAATGACTACTTTTATATTTTAAATGATAGCCTTTATACCGATTCGGTTTTTAATTTTGAAAATAAAGAGAGCTATTTGCTTGGATTACAAGCAGTAAGCGAGCTAAACGACACTCTATTTGCTGATTTTGATATTAATATCATCAATATTATTGAACAAGGAGAATTTTTTATCAGCAACAACGAGGTAACCGAAAACAGTACGGCAGGCACTTTTATTGGTACTGTTGCCGTTAATTATGATGCCGACGACCTTTCGTTTATTATTACTAAAGACATATTGTTTACTGATTGGGAGCACTTTTTATTGAGAAACGACTCGGTTTTTTCAGCCGAGGCATTTAACTACGAGGAGCAAAACAGCTACGAATTGGGTTTTAAAATAGTTAGTTCGGCAGCCGATACTACAAAAGAAACGGTTAATATTATTGTTATTGATGAAGAGGAGACAACCACATTATCTCTTTCAAACTTGCTTGTAAACGAAAACAACGAAACACCAACATTTATTGGCGTGTTAAGTGTAAAGTCAGAAATAAACAGTACCTATTTATATGAATTGCCTAATACTTTTGATAACAACGCCTTTTATCTTGTTGCCGACAGCCTATTTACCGATTCTGTTTTTAATTATCAAATTAAAGATAAATACACAATTGAAGTTAAGGCATACTCCGATTATGACACGGTGCTAAATACATTTGTAATTGAGGTGGTTAACCAGTTAATTTATGGCGAGGTTCAGTTGGTTAACAATGAAATAAACGAAAACCAAGGCGAAAATGCTTTTATATCAAAACTTACCGTTGCCGGAATGGACACCACAACGGTTGGTTACCAATTTTATGTTGTAGATTTCAATAATGGTATATTCTATTTGCAAAACGATAGCCTTTTTGTAAAAGAATCGTTAAACCACGAGGTGCAGAAAGAATATGCGCTTACCTTTTATTTTATTGAAAATGCAAATTATGATACCACAAAAACTTTTGCAACAATAAACGTACTCGATATAAATGATGTGCCTTATAACCTAACAATCAGTAATGACACAATTTCGGAGAATATGCCAATCGGTACTTTTGTAGCTAAAATTTTTGTCGATGATGAAGATATAAATGACACAATAACATTTGAACAAACTATCCCAACCGGCGGTTTCGAACAGGTTTTTGAAATTAAAGGAGACTCTATCTTTACAACTTCGGTTTTAGATTATGAAAGCAACGAACAACACTCTATTGCTATTATTGCAACCGATAAAGCCGGTGCACAAATAAGTATGGTTTTTGAAATTAAAGTAAACGATGTTATTGAATCGTCGGTTTTTGATAAAAAAGAGGCATTAGGGTTAAATATTTATCCTAACCCTGTTAGAGACATGCTTACAATTAAAACTTTAAACCATATTGGCAATACTACTATTTACAATGTAGTGGGCAGGGTGGTTTATAATTCAGGTTCCGATATCAAAACAGTTGATGTATCAACATTACAAAAGGGAGTCTATTTTATTGAAGTATCTATTTTAAACAAGCGGCATATTACCCAATTTATTAAGGAGTAAATAGGGCACAACAGACTTTCTCAGCAAGCCCTAAGGCTTATAAAATATTGGGAGTGTAGCTTTAAGTTGCACTCCCAACTTGTTTGTAATAATATTATAAATACATTATTGATTTTTTGGAATTGCTCATATAGTTATGATTGATACAAAAGTATAAGATTAACACTATGATTCATCAGGGGGGGGAGAGATGTCTTACCTTTTTTCATCCAATTTTAATAGGATGTTAATCTTATATATTCTCCCCTAATTTATCAATTAGCAATTGCTGGTTGATAGAGGGGGTAAAATAATGAAAATTTGATTTTTAGCTTTTGGGCTGAAATAAAATTAGTATAACTCTTGGCTCTGCTACGGGAATAGTCAACTTTAAGAATTTTCTTTATTTCAGTTTCTTATGACAAAGCCACCAATCATAACATTCAAATTCTCCTTTTTTTGCTTTTTCAAGTCTTTCTTTTGAAGTTTTTATATCAGTTGCAGGTGGAATTATAACATGGTCTTTTAATATTTCATTATTTGGACAGTTTGCAGGCATTGCAACTTGATTTTTGTCAGCAATTTGCATTGTTTCTACTACTCGTAATATTTCATCCATTGGTTTGCCCGTGCCTGCGGACATCGTAGCCCGTCTTTTGATGTCCAGTTTAAATCTTTTTGTATCATAATATTATA
>CAYQPP010000177.1:0-7714 GCA_964419235.1 uncultured Bacteroidales bacterium | reverse complement strand
GATTAGCACCCAAATTTATTTGGGTGTATAAGACAATTACAAAACACCCCAAATTTTCAATAAGTTTGCAAAGCAAACTTATTGAAAATTTGGAGTACATAAGTAGATACCACAATACACCTAGCTAAAGCATGGTGTTATTCTCATAATATCATGATATTTGACTAAATCATATTGAGAGTTTATTGCTTTTAAACAAAAAAAGCTAAGAAATAAATCTTAGCTTTTTGTCGGGATGAGAAGACTTGAACTTCCGGCCCCACGCCCCCCAGACGCGTACTCTACCTGACTGAGCTACATCCCGAACAATGAGTTGCAAAAGTAGGAGAAAAAATTGATTTTCAAAACTACTTTATTTCTATTTTAACCGGTTTTGGTAAAAAAATTCCGCTTTATATCAATAAATAGGCATGCGCTTACATTATTATGCCTTTCTATCTGTTTTTGATGTAAAATACCACCCAATTTTTGTCCTAAAAAAAACGATGCAACCAAAAACAGATATGTGTACCACACAAAACCCAAATGAAACATAAGCCTAAGCATAATTATCAAAGGTACAGGAATATGCACAGCCAATATCCATTGCAACGAAAACTTTTTAACATGACTGCGCCAATACCCAAATGGGATATTTATGATAAAAACAAAAATTGTAGTTATTATTAAATGATATATAAACACTCTATTCTCAACCATTACATATATTTTTATAGGGTTACCAATTTAAGTCGCATCTTAATTTATAGAAAAATGAGATTAACACCCGATTTTAATTGGATAAAAAAAGATAAGATATTTCTCCCCCCTAAAATTGCGTTTGCTTTTAGCGAACGCAATTTTAGGGGGTGGGTATAATCATTTTGTCATACTCACCCTGATGAATCAGGATGTTAATCTCATACTTTTATATCAATCATAATATATGTGCAATTCCATAACTATTTTATTGCTTATTGAATATTACATTGATGACCTTATATTTTATACAAACCTTAATCTCAATCTCAACCTTAACCTCAACCTTAACCTCACTCCCCCTTCAGCAAACTATCACAATACTCTTTCGACAAATAATTATCGAGCGATTGGCAAGTGTGTGCCGAAAATTCATGTGCAATATTTATACATATGCCCCATTGTTCAATAGTAATATCGCTTAAATTATTGTTAGCTGTTAATTGCGAGCTTAAAAAGTAGATAATAGCAGCAGAATAGGTATCGCCGGCCCCAATGGTACTAATTGCCTTAATATTTTTAGTTTCAATATTCAGCACTCCTCTATCGGTATATAGCTCCGACCCATATTTGCCTTTAGTATAAAACAGTACCTTAACCCCATATGATTTCATCAGCTTCCATGTATCCTTGCCCGATTTAACATCAAAAATATTCTCAAAATCCTCATCTGAGCCTTTAACAATATCGGCCATCTTAAAATTATTCTCAACCATAGGCATTAAACTTTTCAGTTTTGCCAAATGTGGTTTTCTAAAATTAGGATCGTACAATTTTATACATCCGCTTTTGTTTGCCTTACCCAAAAAATCATAAAGCTGTTTATGCACTGCCTCATTAATACTAAAAAAAGAGCCATAATGGATAATATCAGCATTTAACACATCCGGAAATTTCAATAATTCGCTCGATTCAAGTTTATCTTTATAAAAAGTATAATCGGCATTGCTATTCTCATCCAAATATGCAAGTGCCAAACTTGTTTTTATAGCCGAGGTTCTATTAATAAAAATAGTTTGCACGCTATTTTTTTTCAAAAAATTAATAAGCTGCCCTGATGCCTTATCGGTTGACAAAGTTGAAATATGCGATACGTTAACGCCTAACCTGCCCAACGACACTGCTGTATTTAACATTGAGCCCCCCGGCTTTACCTTAACATTGTCGAAAGTTCTGAAAATAATGTCTAAAACAACCTCTCCAATTGTATAAACCATACAACAAAATTAAATAAAGTTTAATCAATTAAAGTGAAAAATAAAATGATTTTATTTATTTTTTTTATATTTGTGATATAAACCTATACATGAAAAGGAAATATGACCTTCAAAGTTGAGGAGTGGTTAAGTAAATACAGCAAAGATGAAATTCTATTTCTTTTTAAAGGAGAGGTGTCTGGTTCATTAATTACTGATTCATTAGACGTTATAGAGTCGAAACTTGATGATGCCTCAAACCGTGCAAGAAAAAAAATTTACAACGTATTGGTAGAGTGTTTACAAAACCTATTTCATCACTCGTTAATTGTGCCAAATGATAACTTAACAGAGATAAACGGAAAATACGGCATTTGTATTTTAAACAAAAACAGTATTGGATATAATATAATAACCGGTAATTTTGTACAAAATAAACAAAAAGAGTTTTTAACAAAGCACTTAAATCATATAAACACATTAGATAAAGATGCACTAAAAAATTTATACAAAGACATTCTAAACAATCAAGAGTTTAGCGATAAAGGAGGCGGTGGTTTAGGAATGGTTGATATTTCAAGAAAATCAGGTAGTAAACTCAAATATGATTTTTTTGATTATAAAAATGGATATTATTTTTTTAGTTTATATATTAGTATTGTCGAATAATTTAATAAGCAGAATCATATGGAACCAATTTCAATTGCAGGAACACCAAAAACACCAACAGTAAATTTTGAAAGTACAGGAAAAATTGAAATTAAGGGAAGGTCTATCCCCGAAAACTCAATTGAATTTTACAAACCAATGGTCGATTGGCTTGAAGCTTACCATTCAAATCCGGCTGAAATGACCGAGGTTAACATTCAACTTGAATATTTCAACACAAGTAGTTCAAAATGTATTTTAGATGTTTTTAAAAAACTTGAGGCAATCTACAAAAGTGGTAATGAAGTAATAATCAACTGGTATTACGAAGAGGATGATGAAGACATGCTTGAGGCAGGCGAAGACTACCAGTCGATAATAAAAATTCCATTTAAAATGATTGAAACGGAAGAGTAATCTTCACTTTCGGCAAGATTAAAAAAAATTACAAATAAGACTATTCGAGCCTTCGGATGGTCTTATTCTGTATTATCAGATTTGCTTTCGACAATTGATTTAGCTTTTGGGATATACTCAATTGCCTTGCGTAACAACCTAAAATGCAGGCTTATATACAATAAAATATTAAATACCCATATCACACCTATATTAACCCAAAAGGTATCAATCTTGTTTCCAAAAACATTCTTATAAGGGGCATAAAAATGCGATTTAATAAATTTATTCCTCGGTTCTAAATAAATTGGGTCAATTTTTTGAAACAATTCATTTTTATACTCAATTATGCGCTCTAATGAATTGCTGTTGCGCACAAACGACGTTAAATTTTCGTTTGTATATATTCGTTTCATCTCAATAAATTGCTGCTTCTGCTTTTTTGATTCTTGAAGCGAATTTATAAACTCATCTTTTAATTTATTGGCTTTATTATATCTCTTTAAATAGTACTTTTTTAAAATACTCAAATATCTATCGGTTTGATCAAACACATTAACAGTTAATTTATTGATATATAGCTGGTCAATATACTTAAAACCTACAACCGTATTATTTTCAAGCTCTTTTGATATTTCATTTCTCAGTACTGCCAACTCCTTTTTTATTAACAATTGCTTTACCGGATTTTCATAGTTGCGCTTACAGTACGACACCTTATTCATAAGTGTTTTTACCCAATAATTCTTTTTAAAATCGGCATTGCTCATAACCTTATCATAAGGGTAAAACCGGCGCTCAAATTCATTCTCCTTAAATTGATAAACCGCCAAAGCCTCATATGCCCACCGCGCCGTTATAATCTCGCCATACCATGGCACTTTTGATGGTGTTGAAATAGCAGGGTTCAACTTATCGAACGATACTATTACACCGCTTAAAATTAGTTGTGGTATTACCAAAAAGGGTATCAAAATATAAATTGTTACCACGGTGTCGAAACTATCGGATATATTCAACCCCAACAAACTGGCAAAAAACCAAGCGCTAAACAGCACTAACCAGTATTCGAGGTACATACCTTTTATTCCCATAATTGAATTGCCAAGCAGCACAAACAGAAGTGCCTGAAAAGCCGATATTAAAAACAGTATTGCCAGTTTACTAAATAGATAGCTTGTACGGCTCAAATTCAGGAACTTCTCCCTTTTAAGTATTTTGCGGTCTTTTATTATCTCTTCGGCACTAACGGTAAGCCCAATAAACAGAGCCACAATAACCGACATAAATATATATACCGGCAAGTTAGGGTTACCGCTTAATGAATAACCCCCGCTCGACAGACTATAATATTTTATTATAAACGACAATAAAAAAGCCAATAGCGGAGCTTCAACAACATTTATTATTAAATACTGCCTATTCGATAGTTTTGAGAGTATATCGCGGGTAATAAACACAAAAAACTGTTTGAGCTTCTCCGGTATCTTAAACGGCACTTTAGGCAAATTGTCATTAATCAATTCTGCCGGCTGTTTCAAATCCATATTCTCCTGAAAATACTTATACCACTCATTTGGTGTCTTTTTCCTGTTGTGGGTTACCGTGCCATATTCGTCGAGTATTTTCGATTCAACAATATTAAATACCTGCTCGGGGTTTACATTACCACACAACCTGCACTCGCTGTCGTTCCAGTTTGCACGATGCATTTTCGATTTAAAATATACAATAGAATCGACAGGGTTTCCATTATAAATTAAATACCCGCCTTGGTCTAAAATAAAAAGTTTATCGAACATTTTAAATATATCCGACGACGGTTGGTGTATAACAGTAAATATCAATTTCCCTTTTAAGGCAAGCTCTTTTAAAAGATCCATTATGTTTTCCGAATCTCTTGATGACAAACCTGAGGTTGGTTCATCTAAAAACAGTATGGCAGGCTCGCGTATAAGCTCTAAGGCAATATTTAACCGCTTGCGCTGCCCCCCGCTAATTTTTTTATTTAAAGGGCTGCCGACTACCATTGTCCTTATTTCATACAATCCTAAGTTTTGAAGAACCCTGAACACTTTTCGGTTTAACTGAAAGCTGCTTAAATCGCCGAAACAAAGTTTTGCGTTAAAATACAGGTTTTGATAAACCGTCAACTCCTCAATCAATAAATCGTCTTGCGACACATGCCCAATCAATCCTTCAATTTTATCTTTTTGGGTGTGTATGTTAATACCATTAATTTTAACAGAACCAAACGACGGTTTATAGCTTCCGTTTAAAACATTCAACAGCGTTGATTTACCGGCACCGCTGGCACCCATAATTCCAACTAAGCTCCCGCCCTCTTCAATAAAATTTATATTATTGAGCCCTTTTTTTCCTCCTTTAAACTCATACTCTACACTATCGGCAACAAACTGTATTTGCTCCTCTAATTCATTAATATAATATGCGCTAATAATATCGGAGTAGTAAATGGGTTTCATTTTTGAGTCGCGCAAAGCCGAGCCTTGCGTAAGCACATAAACACTGTCATATGATATTAATTGCCCGTTAAGATATATTTCGTGGTTGCCAAAACACCGTGCCATGTACATGTCGGCAAGCGGAAAATGCATAACCCAAATCTTATCTTCGAATGCCTCTTTTGTTAAGTGCCTTACTTGCGGTTTGGTAGTGGTTTTATCGCCATCAATAAGCAGCATGCGTGCCGACAGTGGCATGTCGTCAAAACTGCTTAAAACATACTGTTTTAATATCTCATAATCATCATTTGTATAATGAAATATGTCTGCTACCGTATAAACAAACTCAAGCTCTTGGTCTGATATGTCCTTGTCTGATTTTATAAACTCGAACAGCCTTACCAATACCACAACTTTTTGACGCAAGTCGAGCTCTTCGTTTATTTGGGTACATATTTTTAATACTTTTACTGAGCTTAGGGAAAGGTTTTTCTCTTTTCGCCCTTTTTGCGATTGCTTTTTTTGATAAAGGGCATAAAATCCATCAAATAGCTTTAAATATTCATCAACTAAGTCTTCGTTTAGTTGCTGATTTAAAAAGGACTCTACAATGTTTCTGCCATTACGATTACTGCTTCTTGGTCCGGCAATAATTGCAAACAGCTGCATTAAGGCTTTTAGAATCCTTTCACTCATGAATCATAATTAAGTTATTGGTTATTGTTGAAAGCCAATCAATAATACAGCAATTCCCGAGGTTGAATACTTTGAATCAAGTTTGGCTTCAATAATACAATCCATTGTATAATCAAACTCAAAATCCCAATAGGGTATATTCTCAAAATCATTGTTGGTAAACAGTAAATTGCGCTCCTTGTCATACACCGAAAAAATTAGGTTACCTTCCATTGTTCCGCTGTATCCAACAATACGATAGGTACTTTCACCATAAAAAGTTGCATAAAATTCAGCAACCTCATCGCCATTCAATAGTGCTGTGTATGATTGCCCATCAGACAAATAAGGCAAGTTCATATGCGATTGGCAAAGTTGCAATGTGGAGTCTAATTGAGCTTTAACCTGACCGGTTAGCAATAATGTAAAAATAGCGGTTATTATAAATAAATATTTTCTCATTTTCATCTGTTTATAAATTTGTAACCTGTTGGTTGTTAAGTATTATAATCATTTACTTGTGTGCTAAAAATAATTATCTCCAACATAGTCGGTTTCATCAATTATTTAATTAACATATTTCTGATATTCTTAACTTTGGTATCAATTATTTTTAATACCTCATCGGTAATATGTATTTCGGATACCGAATGAACGGTTGTTAATTTAAGCTCAGGATTTGTTGTAGGCTCTTTATATTTGTAAACGGTTTCGATAGCATCAAACTCATATGCCAAATCAATTAAATCATCAACCATTTTTGCTATATCTTCCGATTCGTTATAATACGGAGAGAGTATTTTAATCAAATTCTCAATAGGCTGTTTATTCTCTCCAACCCTTTGAACCAACTCTTTGCTTTTTGTCTCGATAGCCAAGTTTGTTAAAATATACATAGCCTCGATAAAACCACCCGACAAAACTAAAGCTCCCTCACGCTGCCGCTGATTCTCTTTTAAAAAGAAATCGATATCGCGATAAGTGTTCGACATTATAAAAAGTAGCGAATCCTGATTATCGACATTTTTCTCAATCCTTTTAAATAGCGTTGGACTAAAAGCTGCCATTAAACCTAACTCCTCCGACATTATTTTAATTACCGAAAAATAGGTTGCTGCCGATGGCGACTGTTCATAAATATTTAAGTAAGCAAGGTCGGCACCATATATACCCAAGTTTATCGACTTTTTAAACAAGCTGGTATATTGTCTGTAATTTTCAGAAGGGTTAAGCAGCTCAGAGTTGTAATTTGAACCAATCTCCTTAATTAAAATAGATAATTGATATGGCGAAGGCAGACTAAACAACGAGTTTTCAAATTTTATTACCTTACTGGTAGTATCCAACTCAACCTCAAGAGCATTTTCAAGCGTGGTGTTTGTACTCTTTTTGTCCTGATTACAAGCACCTAAAACCATGATTACCAGTACTAAAATTGCTAATTGCTTTATATTTATCATAAAACAGGTATTTTAATTCTTATTTATTATATGCAAGTAATGAAAAATTTATGACTTCTCAAAGCAGCCTATCATCTATGTTTACCATGAATCAATCATCAGCTAAAATTAATACCAAACAATAGTGATTAAATAG
>CAYQPP010000176.1:0-7751 GCA_964419235.1 uncultured Bacteroidales bacterium | reverse complement strand
TTTCTGTAAAGAAAAACCTGTTAAGTCTAATCATACATCTTTTTTAGACAGCCTCAATATTATTATATATTTATTCAGGCTTTAAAGTCTTTAAATAAAGCTCGTTTAATTGCTCCTGAGCTATTGCCGACGGCGAATCAATCATAACATCGCGCCCCGAATTGTTTTTCGGGAAAGCAATAACATCGCGTATGCTGTCAAAACCTGCAAACAGCGATACCCAGCGGTCGAAACCAAAAGCCACACCGCCATGTGGTGGGGCTCCATACTTAAAAGCGTTCATTAAAAATCCGAATTGCTCTTCGGCCTCTTCGGGCGAAAAACCCAATGCCTTAAACATTTTTTGTTGCAGCTCCCTGTCGTGGATACGTATTGAACCGCCGCCGATTTCAACTCCGTTTATTACCAAATCGTAGGCATTTGCCTTTATTTTACCGGGGTCGGTATCAAAAAGGTGCATATCGTCAGTAATTGGCGATGTAAATGGATGGTGCATTGCATGGTAGCGCTTGTTCTCATCATCCCACTCAAGCAGCGGAAAATCAACCACCCACAACGGGCTAAATTTATTTTTATCCATTAACCCCAGCCGTTTGCCCATCTCTAAGCGCAACTCCGATAGCGCACTTTGCATTTTGTTTTTATCGCCTGCCATAACAAGCAATAAATCGCCGGGTTTAGCCCCCATTTTATCTGCCCACGCTTTTTGAGCGCCTGCATCAAAAAATTTATCAACCGAGCTTTTAAAAGTGCCGTCTTCGTTTACTTTTACATAAATCAACCCTTGCGCACCAATTTGAGGTTTTCTCACAAAGTCGGTAAGTTTGTCTAACTCTTTGCGTGAATACGATGCACAGCCTGTGGCACAAATTCCGGCAATATATTCGGCTTTGTCAAAAACCACAAAACCTTTGCCCTTAACCATATCTGTAATATCATTAAAAGTCATTTCAAAGCGGGTGTCGGGCTTATCGCTGCCATAAAGCTCCATGGCTGTTTCATAAGGCATTTTTTGGAAACCCCCTTCAACCTCTACTCCCTTTATCTCTTTAAACAGATGCTTGGCAAGCCCTTCAAAAACATTTAGCACGTCGTCGCGCTCAACAAAAGCCATTTCACAATCAATTTGTGTAAACTCGGGCTGGCGGTCGGCACGCAAATCTTCATCGCGAAAGCATTTTACAATCTGAAAATAACGGTCGTAGCCCGATATCATCAACAATTGCTTAAAAGTTTGCGGCGATTGAGGCAAGGCATAAAACTGGTTGGTATTCATACGCGACGGAACAACAAAATCGCGTGCACCCTCAGGCGTGCTTTTGATTAAGTATGGTGTTTCAATCTCAAAAAAACCTTGGTTGTGTAAAAAATTGCGCACCTCAATACCCATTTTATGACGCAGTTCAAGCGATTTTTGTAGCGGCCCGCGCCGCAAATCCAAATACCTGTATTTCATGCGCAGCTCATCGCCACCGTCCGATTCATCTTCAATGGTAAATGGTGGAATCTCCGATTTGTTTAAAATAACAAGCTCTGTTGCCAGCAACTCAATTTCGCCCGTAGGCAATTTCCTGTTTTTGTTTTCGCGCTCAATAACCTCCCCCGTTACTTTAATAACAAACTCTCTTCCCAGTTCGCGTGCAGGGGCACTCAACTCGGGGTTTTTCGAAATATCAAAAACCAGTTGGGTAATACCATAACGGTCTCTAATATCAACAAATGTCATTCCTCCCAATTCGCGCGCCTTTTGAACCCAGCCGCTTAAAGTTACTTTTTGCCCTATATGCTCTGTCCTGAGCTCTCCACAAGTATGAGTACGATACATAATAATTTTTTTAGTCTATTTACAATATCCTTTAAAGGTTTTTTTTGATTCCCTTTAGTTCAATTTTTAATTTAACACACCTGCATTTTACAGGTTTTTAATTACTTTGCGAAAGTAATATTTTTTTACTTTTGCAAAAGCACAAATATTCAGGTATTTGAAAATATTAATATAACAACAGATATGGTTTTTACCGATGAGTTTTTTATGAAAAAGGCATTGGAGCAGGCTCATATGGCTTTTGATAAAGATGAAGTGCCTGTTGGGGCGGTAATAGTCCATGGTAATCAGATAATTGCAAGGGCCCATAATTTAACCGAAACATTGAACGATGCAACTGCCCATGCCGAAATGCAGGCTTTTACCGCTGCCGCCGATTTTATTGGAGGCAAGTATTTGCACGATTGCTCGCTGTATGTTACCCTTGAACCTTGCGTAATGTGCGCAGGAGCATCATATTGGACTCAGTTGAGCAAAATTATATTTGGTGCTTTTGATGCAAAACGCGGGTATAGCATTCATAAAACAAAACTATTACACCCAAAAACCGAAGTTGTTGGGGGAATTCTTGAAAATGAATGCAGCGAATTGGTGCACAGGTTCTTTAAACAAAAAAGATAAACATTAGTTAAATTAAAATATTTTTTGAAACACTCAAAGTGGATTTAGTTATTGCAACGCAAAAATCTTTCGTTTGATTGTTGCGACGCTCAAAAGTCTTACAGACACTTTGAGGTCAGTGCAAACCTTCGAGCATCTAAAAAACCTCGAAGCATTGTAGCAGTATTAGTCATTTAATAATAAAAAATATGAAATTAGATAACGCTAAACGTGCAGGTGTAATAAAATTAATATACATGTTAATACCATTATTGGTGGTTGCCGCCGTTGCTGTAATATACCTTGTTTACGATGTAAAAGACTTAAGCTCAATGGTAATAGCTTTTGTTGTTTTGTTGTTTTTCTTTTTGGTTATGGCAGTTTTTCGCTTAAACTATATTATTTTTTATGCCGCCCCCGACAAAATAGTAGTCCGATACAAAGCATTAACCCCTTTTAACTCGCCCAGTAATTCGGTGCAGATAAAATCAAACGATTTTCGTAAATATGAATTAAAAACAAGATTGGGAGGGTTAAAAAAAACACTTTACTTGTATCTTCAGTCGCCAAGCGGATTGGCAAAATACCCGGGCATTGGCTTAGGTGCATTAAAAAGCGGCGAAATAGACAAAATTACAAAGGCACTCGATTTAATTATAGCCATGAATAAAAAAATGGGATAGACTATTGCAACATTTAACAAACCTTCGAGCGTGCTTGCACCTCAAAGCGTTACGGTGTTTACGCTATTGCGACACTCAAAGATCCTCCGGATGCTTTGAGGTCAACCACGAAGCTGACCTTCGAGCGTCCGCAGGACCTCGAAGCGTCGCAACAGTTGTGAACAATAATATTTTTATATTTTGAAAATATAATGTAAGTTTAAGCTATGATAGAATATGAAAAATATTATCATATTTATAATAGAGGTACAAACCGGCAACGAATATTTTTAGAAGAACAAGATTATATGCATTTTTTAAATCTTGCAGTCATATTTTTACATCCAATAGCTGAAGTTTATGCCTATGCCCTTATGGGTAACCACTTTCATTTTGTTTTACGCATTAAAAACAGCAACAAAATAGGATACTTAAATCCAAAGTATACTAATTCTGATGATTTAGAACTAAAATGGAAAGTTATCCTCAACAATAATGATGATACGTTACCAAAAGGAACAAAAAAACCAATTCCAATAAAAATGCTTCAACACTTTTTTAGTGCTTATGCAAAATGGTTCAATAAAAAACATAACAGAAGTGGTGCTTTGTTAGAACATCCTTTTGATAGGATAAAGGTTAACAATGAAACTTATTTAAAAAATTTAATATTATATGTACATAATAACCCTGTTAAACACGGAATATGTTCGCACCCAATGGAATATGGATGGACATCGTATTTAAGTTTGATTAATATTAAGCCTTCAAAACTGGCATGCAATACAATTATGGGATGGTTTAATGATACTGCCGATTTTATTGAACTACACAACGAAAATGATACTAAAAACATTAAAAACCTGTTATTGGAGTAAAACTCCGTTTAGCTGTTGCGACGCTCAAAGCGTCTGTAAGGCCTTTGAAGTCAGCTTCGTAGCTGACCTTCGAGCGTGCTTGCACCTCTAAGCGTCGCAAAAGATAGCTGCATTAAACAAGTTAAAGCATTTAAAACTTAAAAACACAAAAACCAATTTGATGACACAAAACAAACTTCGCGATTATCTGGCACTTTGGTCCATTTCGGGCATTGGCAGCATGACATCGCGTAAGCTTATTGCATATGCAGGTAGTGCCGAAAATGTTTTGAAAATTAAACATAACGAGTTGATAAAAATACCGGGCGTTGGCCCAAAATTAATTGACTCTATTTTATCGAGTGGGCATTATGAGCGTGCTGACAAAGAGCTGGAATTTATTGAAAAATACAATATTAAAGTAACTTCAATTTTTGATGACGATTACCCATATAGATTAAAACAGTGCGAAGATGCTCCGTTACTGCTTTTTACCAAAGGGCAGCCTATTAACGACGATAAAAAATTTATTGCAATTGTAGGTACCCGAAATGCAACCCAATATGGTAAAGATTTTTGCCTGAAAATAATAAGCGGCTTAAAAGACAAAGGACACGATATAGTAATTATAAGCGGTTTGGCCTTTGGAATTGACATTGCAGCACACAAAGCAGCATTAAAAACCAATATACCAACTTATGGCGTTTTGGCACACGGTTTAAAAACCATTTATCCGGCACAGCACCGTAAAATTGCCGCACAAATGTTAGAACAGGGCGGATTGGTAACAGAATTTATGCACAGTATTTTTCCCGATAAAAACAATTTTGTGCGCCGCAACAGGGTAATTGCCGGATTATGCGATGCAACCATTGTTGTTGAGAGCGATATTAAAGGCGGATCGCTTATTACCGCCGATTTGGCAAACTCATATAACCGCGATGTTTTTGCTGTCCCCGGGCGGTTAACCGACAAGTTTTCGCTGGGCACAAACAAATTAATAAAATCAAACAGGGCGGCACTCATCGAAACTGTTGAAGATTTAGAATATATTATGGGGTGGGAGGCATCAGCCCAGCCAAAACAAAAACTGCTGTTTCAAAATTTTACCGAAGACGAAAAAATAATTATGGACTTGTTTGATAAAGGCGGAGAGTTTACCATTGATGTTATTTGCCGTAATTCAGGCTTTACAATGTCAAAGGTTTCAGCCTTGTTGTTGAACCTCGAATTTGCCGATGCGATAAAATGTTTACCCGGAAAGGTCTTTTATAGAGTTTAATAAAATTGTTTATGCTTTAGCATGGTATTATTCTCATAATATCACAACATTTTATTATAAAACACATTATTAATTGAATCCACTCCGAAAAGTATCGGCGTGAGTATTTTTACAAAAAGCAATAGTACTATTGGTTTATATTCAGTTAATTAACAAATTCACACCGACACTAAAATTGATATTTTTTAGTTTTCTGACTTTTCGTAGTAATCTCTTAATTAATATAATATCAAAATATTAGGTTGATAGGAATTTTTGAACTAAGTTTTTATAATAACCTCAAATCCGTAAGTCACGGTGTGAATTGTTGATTAAGAGATACTTATGTTAATTAAAACGAGAACCTAAAAAAGAGTTCACGCCGTGACTATCAAGTATTTAATCTTGACAGTTGAAAAAATAAAGAGTAAAGCAACAGGTTGCAAATTGTGGGTTAAACCTGTAACTTGCAACCCTTAACGTTTATTGAAATTTCATTAATAGCAATATCAGGCACATAGCCTATTGATTAGTAACAAAAAAACTTTTATGGAATTTATTGACACACATGCTCATTTATATACCGAAGAGTTTAGCAACGATAGAAACGAAGTACTTCAAAAAGCTAAAAACGAGGGGGTAAACCGGATAATAATGCCGGCAATTGACAGCAAAAGCCACCAAGATATGATTGAGATGGCCGAAAAACACTCCGGCACATTATATCCGCTTATGGGCTTGCATCCAACTTCGGTAAAAAGCGATTATAAAAAAGAGTTGACAATAGTTGAGAATTTTATATCGCAGCGTTCTTTGTTTTATGGAATAGGAGAAATTGGCATTGATTTATATTGGGACAAAACACATTTTAAAGAGCAACTTGATGCGTTTATAATTCAGGTAAAATGGGCAATTGAGTTAAAATGGCCTATTGTTATTCATACCCGCGACTCATTTAATGAGGTTTATAAAGCATTGGAGCCTTTGGTAACCGATGATTTTACAGGTATTTTCCACTGTTTCGGAGGAACGCTTGAACAAGCCAAACAAGCAATAAACATGGGCTTTATGCTTGGTATCGGCGGTGTAGTAACCTTTAAAAACTCAAACTTATCGGATATAATAAAACAAATTGACTTAAATCATATTGTTTTAGAAACCGATAGTCCTTATCTTGCGCCGGTTCCTTTTCGCGGAAAACGAAACCAAAGCAGTTATATTAAGCTAATTGCCGAAAAAGTAGCAGATATTTATCAGTTTCCGCTCAGTAAAGTTGCAAAAACAACAACCCAAAATGCAATAAGGGTATTTAATATATAGTGTGTTTATAACTGACATAAAAAGTTGAAAAAAACTAAATGACAAATTTAAAAACTTCAATACTAATAATTTATACAGGTGGTACAATTGGTATGATTGATGATGCCGAAACAGGGTCATTAGTACCTTTTGATTTTGACCATATAATGAAACAGGTTCCTGAATTAAACAAATTCGGTTATAACCTAACAACAATAACTTTTGAAAAGGTTGTTGACTCATCGGATATTACACCCGAAACATGGGTGCATTTAGCCGAATTAATTGAAAAACATTATAATGACTATGATGGGTTTGTAATACTCCATGGCACCGATACTATGGCCTATTCGGCATCGGCCCTGAGCTTTTTGCTCGAAAATTTGAGCAAGCCTGTTGTGTTTACAGGCTCGCAATTGCCTATTGGCACAATACGCACCGACGGGAAAGAGAATTTTATTAGTGCAATAGAAATTGCTGCCGCCCAAAAAAATGGTAAGCCTTTGGTTCCTGAAGTAACAATATTTTTCGAGAATATATTATACAGGGGTAACCGCACAATAAAACATAATGCCGACTATTTTGATGCATTCCGCTCATACAACTATCCCGAATTGGCAAAAGCCGGTATTAATATCATCTATAACCATTCGGCAATAAATTACCCGACAGCAAAACAAGGTTTAAAGGTGTTTCACAATATAGACACAAATGTTGCAATTTTAAAAATTTTTCCGGGTATAACACCGGCAGTACTCAATGCATATTTGAATATTGAAGGTTTAAAGGGATTAATATTAGAAAGTTATGGATCGGGCAACGCCCCATCAGAAGAGTGGTTTATTAAAATAATAAGCAAAATAGTAAAATCGGGCATTATAGTAATAAGCGTTACACAATGTAGTGCAGGCAGTGTTGAAATGGGTGTTTACGAAGCCAGCTTAGGATTAATTGGAGCAGGTGTAATAAGCGGTAACGACATAACAACAGAGGCTGCCGTTACCAAATTAATGTTTTTATTTGGGCAAAATTTAACTAAAAACGAAATCATTAATTGCTTATCAAAATCATTGAGAGGAGAAATAAATGCCTGATTAATTTATCAGGTTATAAAATTTTTTGTAATTTGCCGCCCAAAATTCAAATTTTATTATATTTGCATTTTAGGAGGAATGGCCGAGTGGCTGAAGGCGCACGCTTGGAAAGCGTGTAAACTGTGTGAAATGGTTTCGGGGGTTCGAATCCCT
>CAYQPP010000175.1:4691-7843 GCA_964419235.1 uncultured Bacteroidales bacterium | reverse complement strand
TTCATAATAGTAAGATTTTAACAATTAAAAACATGCAGTTATACTGCAAGATTGACATCCTATGCAAAAGGTTGCGTTGTAATATTAATAAATTTACAAAAAAACGTAACTATAGTGCTTTAATGTTGGCATATACCAAACCTTTATTTTGGATTGTAAAATTGATTATGTATATTTGCGTAATGTATATTTGCATAATGTATATTTGCGTAATGTAAATATGCATAATACAAACAGGTTAAAATTATGGATAGGTTTTTGGATTTTTACAATATAGGGGATATCCCATTTAGGTTTGGGAGAATAGTAAGGGAAGATGATTTTTGTAACCGTAAAAAAGAGATAGCGTTAATTACCCAAAACATACGCAGCAAATACTCAATATGGTTATTCTCGCCAAGGCGGTTTGGCAAGTCGTCGCTTATTTTGCGGGTGTTTAAGCTTACTGTTTCTAAAAAACAGAAAAACATCTATTTTGATTTATACAATATAAAATCGGCTGACGATTTTTGTAGAAAATATTCAGAGGCAATTACAAAAGAGCTGTTTAATTGGAAAGACGATGTTAAAACCATTATAAAAAAGGCTGGCAGGTACTTTAAGAGCCTGTATCCAAAAATATCATTTGACGAAACAGGCTCTCCTTCGTTTATGCTTGAAAAAGGCAATATACACAACCAAACGGATATTGAGCAGATATTACAAGCGCCTGAGCTTATTGCAAAAGAGAACGGGATATCAATTTGTATTGCCTTTGACGAATTTCAGGAGATTGACCGTATTGACCCGTTTATTATAAATTGGATGCGGTCGGTTTTTCAAAAACAGGAAAACGTGTCGTATGTTTTTTTGGGAAGCAGGCAATCGCTGATGAATAAAATTTTTGCCGATTTGAACTCCCCATTTTATGAATTTGCCATTAAAATGGATATAAACCCTATATCATACAATGATTTTTATGCGTTTATTGAATCGAAGTTTAAGAAAAACAGAGTTTCGGTGTTACCGAAAACCATTGACACAATACTGCAAAAATCGCAATTGCACCCGCATTTTACCCAATATTTTGCATCGGTTGTGTATCTGCTTGTTAAAAATGGACATGATCAAAGTGCCGACAACTTTACGCAAATATGGATAAACACAATCCTTGAAAGTCAATCGATAATATTTCAGGGTATTTTTGATAATTTAACTACAAGGCAACGGAGCGTATTGGTAACCTTGGCAAAACTGCATAAAAACGAGGAGCTTTTTTCGGAACGGATACGTGCAGAATACAAACTGCCTGCATCATCAACTATACAAACTGTTGTAAAATCGCTTGAAAAGCAGAGCTTGATATATAAATCAAACGGTAAATACATGATTTCAAACCCTGTTTTAAAAGAGTGGCTGCTTACGTTAAATTAAATATGGTGTTGTTAGATATTAGTAAAAAATCAACTAAATCAATTAAATTATTAGTTTTGTATATCAAGATTTACTATTAATACGTGTTATTTATGAGTTTTTTTAGGGAATTTGAATATCTTAAAGTTTTAGCCCTTGTTTGCATATTGCTATTGAGTAATCTGTTTGGGGTTTCTCAAACAAAAAATATTGAAGACAGCCTGCTTTTTGAATTAGCCGAAATGAACAAAGATACGGAGAGGGTAAATTTACTTTTTAATCTAATAAATTTCTATAAAAAGAATGGCGATATAAATAGGGCACAAGGTTTTTCAAAACAAGCTTTAGCTTTATCAAAAGAGTTAGGGTTTACTTATGGCGAGGCTAAAGCAAACTATCTTTTATCGAGTTTGATTAATACGTTTGATAGCGATTTGGCGCAGAGTTATGTTTTAGAATCGCTTGAGCTTGCAAAAAAAATAAAAGACAGCCTGTTAATAGCAGACTGCTATAATGTAATAGGGATTATATTTAACGAAAAAAAACAATATGACAGAGCGCTGTATTATTACAATATGTCATTGGATATTACCATGAAAAAAAACGATACCAAGTCTATTTCAAAAATTTACAATAATATGGGTGTGGTTTATGGTAATATGCTTAAAGATAGTTTAGCACTCAAATTTTTTATTAAAGCGGCACGGTTAAACAAAAAATACAAAAACTATTTATGGAACTCAATAAATTATGAAAATTTAGGCAGGCTATATTTTAAGA
This sequence comes from uncultured Bacteroidales bacterium, assembly GCA_964419235.1. Taxonomy (GTDB): domain Bacteria; phylum Bacteroidota; class Bacteroidia; order Bacteroidales; family SZUA-534; genus GH45. The sequence continues at coordinate 5,671 of CAYQPP010000175.1, read as the reverse complement.
AAGATTCTGTTAAAAAGGCATTTTATTATTACAAACTTGCCGAGAATATGATAATCCACCACAATTTTGCATCGTCAATACCTTGGCTATGCAATAATTATAGCTATTCATATTATAATATGCAAGAGTATGATAAATCAATTTTTTATGCCGACAGCTCATATAATTATTCAAAGTATTTAAAGAACAACACAACTTTGGCATCGGCTTTAAGTTTGCTTAAAGATGCATATTCGGCTAAAGGGGATATTTCAAACGCTTTGTATTATGCAAATGAATTGTTAGAGTTAAAAGACACCATACATCAAAAAGAGAAGAATAACAAAATAGTATTTATGGAACTAAAATATGTATATGAAAAAGAACAAAAAATAAAAAACCTTAAAGCAAGGAATGACGTTTTAAAGCTTTGGCTTGTTATAGGAGGCCTTTTTATTGCCGTTTTTCTTCTTTATATTTTGCTTCGACTTCAGCTGACTAAAACAAAAAACTCAAAACTCGGAAAAGAGGTTCTTGCCCTTGAAAAAGATAACTTGAATAAAGAGCTTGATTTAAAAAACAGGGAACTGACAAGCAAAATAATTTCATTAATTGACAAGAGCGAACTTATTGAAACTGTTATTGAAAAATTGAGCCAAACAGGGTTGCACTTTAAGGTCGAGAATAGGAAACATATACAAAGCTTGGTATCGAGCCTGAGGATTCATCAAAAAAGTGATATGTGGAACGAGTTTGAAAAAACCTTTACCGCAATACATCCTGTTTTTTACAAAAGGCTGCAAAAATCTTATCCAACACTTACCAATAAAGAGTTGAGGCTGTGTGCCTACCTTAAATTAAATATGTCGTCAAAAGAGATATCAAATTTAATGCACTTAAACATCAACAGCGTTGAAACAGCCCGTTCGAGGTTGCGTAAAAAGCTAAATATTACAGGCTCCGACATTAGCCTGTACTCATTTATTGCTAAGTTTTAGCTT
>CAYQPP010000175.1:0-4591 GCA_964419235.1 uncultured Bacteroidales bacterium | reverse complement strand
AAAAAAACACTAAAACTTGTCTTGCATTGGTTGATTTGCAGTAAATATGTTTGGTGTTTTTGTATAAAATATTTAGAATTATAATACGTATTTTCCATAAGTAGCAATACAATTAAAAGGTAAATAATTATAAATTGTTTATATTATTGTATCATATTTAATTGATAAACAAATATATAAGTGTTTTTGTACTGGTGTTGTACAGGTGGTTTTTATTAAAAGGTTGATACTTGATAGGGTGTTTTGTATTGAATATACCATTAACAGCAATATATTTGTTTCTGAAATTAAAAAAGCTTATAAATTTAGTATTAATATAAAAACAAGTCAGAATGAAAAAACTTACTTTATTAACTTTAATGGCTATGTTGGCGTTGATAACGCACGCACAGCCGCCACAGTCTATTAAAGGCAATATGCCTGCAAAAAACAACATTCGTGCACAGATAATAAAAGAGTATGGATTGGACATGATCAACACAAAATCGGAAATTAAAGGGACATCGGTTACCGACACTATCTTTTTTGACGATTTTGCCGGCTCCCCTGATTGGGGCTTGCCTAATAATTGGGCAGTTATTAAAAACAGCGAGGTAAATAAGTTAATGTCAATAGGAGAAGAGGTTATGATGGCAAAAACAGATTCGTTAATGTTTTTAATATCACCTAAAATTGATTTTACCAACGCTAAATTCTTAGAGTTCTTCTCAAAGGGCGACAGAGATAACATATGCAGTATTGGTTATATGACCGACTCGTTAGATGCAACAACATTTACACAAATTGACAGTTTTGTTATGCGTAACATTGACATTTATGTAATGGATAGTTTTCAAATAAAATTGAATGGTGTATATTCAGGCGAGGCATACCTTGCTTTTCAGTTTAAAGGCGAGAGCGGCTACTTTTACATTGACAATATTTTAGTATCAAGCGATGATGTAAGCATTGATTATCCTGATAGGGTTTCAGACCTTTCTGTAACACCAGGAGCTCAAGGTGCACTTTCGGCAACCCTTAATTGGACAAACCCTGCAAAACAAGTTGATGGTGATAATGTAACACTTACAAAGGCATATGTGTATTATAGCCCCATGAATCAATGGGGTGCGTATCCTGTCGGGACTCTTGTTGATTCTGTTAATACTCTTACAGCAGGAGGAACATCATCTGTAACAATTGATAATACAAAATTTACCTCTGACAATAATTATATGTTTCAGGTAGTTGTGGTTAGTGCCGACGGGACCAGCAAACCTATAAAAACCTCAACATACGTAGGCCATGACAAACCCGGAAAACCCGGTAATATTGTTTTTGCAATTGTTGACGGCAAACCTAAAGTTACATGGACCGCCCCAACTGGAGGTATTAATGATGGATATTTTGATGTGGGGAGTATCACAAATTATGTTGTAAAATGTTCAAACGGTAAAATCGATACAGTTGCTAATGTTTTAGAATTTATTGGCGATACCATAACAAACCCCGATGTTTATAATTATAGTGTTTTTGCAATAAACAATATTGGTAATGGTTTGGTTGATTTTTCAAATGCATTGGCAGTTGCCCAAGGTGATTATTTTTTATTCGATAATTATAAAGTTGATCCATTAACAACAGGTTGGACAATTAACGGTGTAGGGCAAAATAATTGGGCTTATAAAAAATACTCTGGTGGACTGATGGATTTTTCAGGCCCTTTTAGCGGATTACCAAGTTTTACAACCGGAACAAGCCGTCTCGTTTCTCCTGTTTTAAATACTACCGGAGCAAGGGTATTGCAGCTTGATTTTACTGCTGTAAATGCATTTCCATTTTGGTCATCAGCAGCTGATCCTTATGAGTTTTCTATTCAGACAACAAGCGATGGCGGTACAACATGGAATGTTGTGTTTCTTGAAAAGATTAATTTTTATGGAGCACGAACTCCTTATTCATTATTGTTTGGAGGAGATGATATCGGTTCTGAAAATTTTCAAGTGGCATTCTGTTTTACAGGAGCAGCTAAAGATATTTATTATATGGATATTTATAATATGGCAATAAAACAAGTTGAAGGTGTTGATATGGCATTGCTTAATGTAACATGTCCGGATGTTGCAAAAATAGGAAGTAATGTTGCTGTTACTGCAAATGTTAAAAACATGGGGTCAATTGATACATTGGTTGAAATAACAACTGTATTTGTTCTTGATGGGGTAGCTCAGGTTACTTCAACAATCAAAATTGATAAATTATATTACGGACAAGACTCAACAGTTACATTTCCAAATTGGACAGCAGTTGACGGAATATATGATGTAGTAACTTATGTAAGCTCTCCAAATGACATTAACTCTATTAACGACACAATACACATGCCTTTAATGGTATTTGACGGTATTGAAAGAAATATGGTTGTTGTAGAAGATGCAACCGGAACTTGGTGTAACTTCTGCCCCGGAGCGCAAATGGGAATTGAAGACCTTAAAAATAACGGTTATAATATCACCGGAATAGCATACCATGCAGGTAATGATCCTTATAAAATTCCTGATGGAATTGGAAGAATTCACTATTATGGAATAGTTTCATACCCCACAACCATGTTCGATGGAGTTATCAAATATGCAGGAGGATCTTATAACCAAAGTATGTATAGCACTTATATTCCGTTTGTTGAAGAGCGCATGGCAAGAGTTACACCTATAAAGCTTGATGTAGCCGAATATAATTATAACGAAACTTCAAGGGTTGTTACTGCAAAAATTATTGCTGAAAGGGTTGTTGATGTTGTTTATATTCCAGATAGCTTAAGGGTAAGGGTAGCATTTACCGAAACAAATATTGACCAAGTATGGATGACACAAACCAAAGTCAACGATGTATTACGAGGCATGACTCCATATACGACAGCCGGAGCATATGTTGATTTAATAAATAAAGCAAGCGATACCGTTGAAGTTACATTTACCGTTGATACCGCATGGGTGGCTGAGTTAATGGAGATGTCGGTGTTTGTTCAAAATGAAAGAACAAAAGAGATAATGAATGCTAATAAGCATGAAGTTAAAGTGATAACCGACAAGCCTGATTTAACAGTTTCAATTAATAACTTTTATAACGAACCGGTTGAAGGTGTTACCGTAGTATTAGACGGACATAATTATACAACAGGATCAAACGGCCAAGCTGTAATAGCCGATTTGACTCCTGGTGGACATACTTTTGCCTATTCAAAAGACGGATACTTGCCAACATATCCTTCAAGGGTAATTGTTGATCTTGAAGATAAAGAATTAGATTTACAACTGATTGAAGGTGAGATTATTTACGGAGAGAATTTTGATGAAGGTGAATTACCTGATGGTTGGTCATTCTCAGACCATGCAGGCAATTGGCAATTTAGTAGTGCTGCCACATCGGGTGGTGCACCTTATGAATTGCTAATGTATTTTAATCCTCAATTTAACGGTAAATCAGCTCTTGTTTCTCCAAACATTCCATTAAAGAGCATGATGAACGCAAACGATCACTATTTCTTTATGTTGAAATATACGGTTAATGATTATAATGGTTCAGGTGGTTATTCTTTAAGCGGTAGAATGGTATCGGAGTCAAATGCCGACACATCGGTTTACTGGTATGTTGAACCTCACGATAATGTTGCGGCTACAACCGTAATGAATAAAATGAACTATGCCGATATTACCGAAGACAATGTTCGTTTAGAGTATGAGTTTGAAGGCAATACATTTAAGATGAACTGGTGGACAATTGATGATATTTGGATTGTTAAGCTTGTTGTTGAAGCCGAGGCCCCAACGGCACCGGCAAATCTAACAGCTTCAGACATATCAAACAATAGTGTTGTATTAACTTGGGATGCATCAACCGATAATATTGGAGTTGAAGGTTATTATGTATATCAAGGCGATGAAGTAGTAGCAACAGTTGTAGCTACGGTTGCCACAATTACAGGCTTAGATTCTGAAACAGAATATACATTTACCGTTAAAGCTTTTGATGCAGCCGATAATATTTCAGATGCAAGTAATGCCGTTACAATAACAACACTTACAGGCATTAATGATAATGTTGCTGAAGCTATTGGTATTTATCCTAACCCTGCAAAAAATACATTAAGTGTATCGTCTGATATACAAGGAGAGTTGAATATTTATTCAATTACAGGGCATTGCCTATATACTGATAAAGATTTCAACAGCAATAAAACTATTGATGTTTCAATGCTTGAAAAAGGATTGTACATTATAAGTATTAAAAACGAAAACAAAGTTTACTCAGCAAAAGTTAATATAGTTAAGTAAAATTTTAAGTAGTAGTTAGTAATTAGTTTTTTAAATTTTAAGGGCTGCTTATTTATTATGCAGCCCTTATTTTTTAAACTTAATACATTTAAAATTTTAACCGAATAACAACATATTCAATAGATAATTAAATAAATTTACCACAATAGATAGGTGAAAAACTCTGCGTTTTTTGTACTCTCGGTGGTTAATAAAAAAAACAGAATGAAAAAACTTACCCTAACAGCCATAATGATTTTGCTTGTGTTAATAAATACACATGCACAAAAAAAAACGCA
>CAYQPP010000174.1:0-7848 GCA_964419235.1 uncultured Bacteroidales bacterium | reverse complement strand
CTAACTATTCCAAATTTCCCAAGCTTTTTCGGCTTGTTTTTTTAGCATTGCCTCTCCGTTTACCGTAGTTGCCCCGTTGTTTTTTCCATTTTTTAAAAACACGGTTTCGGCAGGGTTGTAAATCAAATCATAAAGTAGGTGCTCAGTTGTAATTGCTTTATATGGCAAATCGGGAAAACCGTTGGTGTTCGGCGACATTCCCAATGGGGTGGTATTTATTATTAATTTATGGTCAATTATTATATCGTCTGTAATATCGGCATATCCAATGGTGCCTTTTCGTTGTTTTGTTGATACCAATTCAAAACCGATGCCCAGCTTATTCAATACATATCTTACGGCTTTTGATGCGCCGCCTGTGCCTAATATCAAGGCTTTTGTGTGGTGTGGTTTAATATAAGGCTTTAAGGTTTCTTCAAATCCGTAAACATCGGTGTTAAAACCTGTAAGGCAAGGTTTTCCATATTTTTCGCAAATTTTTATTGTGTTGACGGCACCAACTTTTTCGGCTTCGGAATCTAACTCGGTCAAAAAAGGCATAACCCGCTCTTTGTAAGGTATTGTAACATTTAATCCTTTAAGCGTTTCGTTGTCTTCGATAATTTCGGGGAATTCGCCTATGCTTTCAAGCTCAAAATTCAGGTATTCGGCATTTATGGTTTCATTTTTGAATTTGGCGGCAAAAAATTTTTGCGAAAATGATTGCTCAAGCGGGTAACCGATTAGTCCGTATTTTTTCATAGTATTTTACAATAGATTATTGTTGGAAAAATACTAATAATTTTTAAGATAGAGTTGTTATGTGTTATTTTTCTTTTGTTGAGCTAAAATATTCTGTACCCCAAATAGTTATAATTCCTAAAAAAATAAAGGCAACAGCTATAAAAAACTCAGCGTTTAGCGATGGCAAAAACCAGTTGTAGCCCACGGTTTTAACCTTGTGCCCAAAAGTTTGGGTAATAACATCTTTCCAAGGCCACAAAATACCAAGCGACCCCAAGATAAAGCCGGTTAGTGTTGACAATGTTTGGTTATGGTATTTTTTCAGTAGCCACGATAATGCATGCGAAAAAGCAATTAACCCAAAACCTGCACCTAAAACAATTGGTATAAGTATCTCAAAGCGCATGCCGTTAACCGCATCAATCATTACAAGTTGGTAGTTGCCCAAAAGTATTAACACAAATGAGCCTGACAAGCCGGGCAGAATCATACTGCAAATTGCCACAATACCACAAACCAATAAGTATATAAAGCTTTCGTTTTCCGATGCAGGGTTCAATACCGATATTGCTATGGCTACACCTGTGCCAATAACAAACGAGGTAATTACCGAGAAATCCCAGTTTTTAACCGTTTTGCCAACAAAGTAAACCGAGGCTAAAACCAACCCGAAAAAGAACGACCAAATGTAAACAGGATAGCTGTTAAACAGGTATTCAAATAGGCGTGCCAATGTTATTATGGCAATTCCTACGCCCGAGAATAGCGAAACCAAAAACCAAAAGTCGATATATTTAATAAGCTCTTTTATTTTTCCCGAAAACAGAAGTTTAATAGCTTTAACGTCAAATGATTTAATTGCGTTAATCAACCGTTCAAAAATTCCGGTAATAAGGGCAATAGTACCACCCGAAACGCCGGGTATAACATTGGCTGCCCCCATTGCCATGCCTTTAATTATTATTGAAATAGTTTTTTTCATCTGTATTGTAAATCTAACTTAACGTTTGCCAATTAACAACAGCTTCATTTTTTAGTTTTTTTACGTAACGTCGCCCTTTGGGTGATTGTAATTACCGCCCAGAGGGCGGTGTTACATTTCGAATTAAGTTAGGAACAACTCCGTAACTTCTGTTGAAATTTCATTAATTTTGTATTATTCATACATTTCATCAACTTTTTTCCATAGTTTTTCTCGATACTGCTCGCGGTCAAATTTTTCGCAGTCGTCAATTGAGTTTACGTGCTGTGTGGTATAAATCATCTCTTCAACAAATTTGGGTGAGCGCCTTATTCCTTCGCCAATATTTATAAGCACGTTGTCGCCGTCTTTTATTAAGCCTTTATGCAGCGACTCAAAAAATCCGCCGGCCGAAATTGCGGCGGCAGGCCCTATGCGCACGGTATTTTCAAAAGCAATAGCACGTGCAACATCAATTAAATAGTCTTCGTTAAACTCAATTATTTCGCCTTTGCTGTTTTTAACAATGTTTGCTATTATTGGGTAGGTTGCCGGTTTTCCGGTGGCAAGCGTGGGTACTTTTGTTACAGGATTTTCATATACCGGATAATCTTGCAGCCACCCCTCAGGAAAGCCTGCGGCCTTTGCTTTTTCCCAGCCATGTGTCATTGGTGCACAACCGCTTGGCTGCACCATAATAAATTTTGGCAACTCGTTTACCAAACCAAGACCTTTTAAATCTTTATAAGCTTTTTCAATGGCAATTGGCCCAGTGCCTCCGCTTAATGCTTGAACATAAACATTGGGTACTTCGCCAATTTGCCTGAGCCATTCAAAAACCATGGTTTTTTTTGCCTCAACGCGCATTGGGTCGGTATTTCCGCCCGACATTAAAATATTGTATTTTTTAGAGTATTCGGCTGCAATTTTTTTTGCCATGGCATAATCGCCATCAACCCTAAACAGTTTTTGACCGTAGCTGTTTACCTCGGCCTCGTTGGCTTTTAAGGCATCGTTTGGCACAAAAACGGCAAGGCTTATTCCTGCATCGGCAAGATAATGGGCATATGCGTTGGCAATATTTCCGGTGCTTGCTATGCAAAACTCTTTTATACCGTTTTCTTTTAGTACGCTTGCGGCAACGGTGGCAGCGGCATCTTTAAATGTGCCTGTGCCCGGGTTCAGGTCGTTACGGTATGCATGTACTTTTATTGAAAAGCCGTATCTTTTTTTTGTGTAATCCTCTAAAAACTCCCATCGCTCTAACGGAATTACCCCTTCGCCACGTGTTATAATATTCTCTCTATTATTTAAAGGTAAAAAATCGAAATAGTGCCAAATATTTTCGGCTTTAACATCTTTTGCTTCAATAAGGCTTTTAATATCGTTGTAGTCGCGGTTATATTTCACATCAACTATTGTGCAGCCGCATTTGGTGCATTTTTGTTTATTGTTAAACCACTCTTTAAAATCGGGTACGTCGTAACCACATTCGGTACAGTGCAGGTAAAATTTATTTTCACTCATGGCAATATTATATAATTATTTGGTTTTGTTTATTAGTGTCAAAATATCTTTATTTTTTTCGGCTTCCGGATATATCTTAAAAACAATCTCATAATCGTGCTCATTTAATTCAAATGCGTTTTTAAACCACTTAAGCCCTGTTTTTAAGTTGCCCGATTTTAAATAGTAGGCCGATAAGGCGTATGTTAAATAAGGGTCGTCGGGCATATATTCAATGGCTTCAATTAGCATTTCAATCGATTTTTTGATATTGTTTAATTTGCTGTATGTGTCGGCAATCAGTATCCATGCTTCAATGTCGAATTTATTATAGAATATAGTGTTGTTGAATGATTTGGCTGCTTTGGTTAGCTGTTTTAATTTTAAATATAGGTTTCCGAGCGAGAACCAAGCATCGGTGTTTTCTTTATCTAAATGTATGGTTTTTTTATAGTTTGTTAAGGCTTCGTCAAAATTTCCTTGTTCGTCAAAAACCATTGCTTTGCCGTAGTATGCTTCAGAAAAATCTGAATCTATTTTAATTATTGAATCGAATAGCTGAAGGGCTTTGTCGTAATTTTTTAATTGTATATGGCATTCACCAATGTAGTATTTTGCCGTAAGGCTGTCGCCATTTACATTCAGGTATTCGTAATATGCCTTAATTGCCTCGTTATGCATTTCGGAATTGGCCAAAGCGTTTGCTTTGTTAAACAGCGCGTCGTGGTGGTTGTTGTCAATGGCTATGGCATATTCATAGGCATCAATGGCATTTTTGTAATCTTCGGTTTTATTATATATAATGCCTATGTTGTACCAAACATTTTCTGAAAACGGGTCGGCATCCAAGTATTTTTGGTAGTAATAAATGCTTTTTTCATAATTGCCTGTCCTGTCGAAGCAGAAACCCAACCTAAAATAGAATTCTTCATTTTCGGGGTTTAGCTTACTGCCTAATATATAATATTTTATGGCAATGGTGTAATTGCCGATATTTTCAAGCGCATCGCCAATATTGTAAAGTATATTCTCTTTTTCGTTATCCGAAACCAAGTTTAAAGCGGTGTTGAAGTAAAATTCGGATTTGTCAACAAAATCCAGCAACAGCATTGCCATTCCTTTTGTGAGCAAATATTCGTGGTTGCCGTTGCTCAGCTCTTTTACTTTGTTAAGCCAATGCAAGCCTTCTTTTGCTTTGCCTTTGCCAACAAGTATTTGGGCATTTTTCAGCTTTAGCTCCGACGATGTCGGGTGTATTGATAGGCCTGAAACGCAAGCCTCGTGTGCGCTGTTCAACAGGTTTTTATCTATATAAAAATTGATGACATTTTCAATATCTTCAACATCAAAATAGGCAAACACCCCACTCTTTTTCATGGCCTCGTAGCGTTTTACGCTCGATTCCATCTCCTTGTCCTCAAAATAATCTCCTGTGCGTTCCTGCATATACATTGTAAATTCAACCTGCAAAAATAGAATTATTTATAATAATAGCGGGGGTATTTTTACTTAAAATATTAAAATGTTATTAACCAAAATAAAAGTAGATAATCAAAAAAACGAGTACAAGTCCTATTACCCATGCTCCCGACAAAAAATTTTGGAATTCGGATACTTTTTTGTTTTTGCGCTTATTGATAAACCTGCCCAATGCCCACGAAAAAAGGCTGTATGTAAATATCAGTATTCCTATTCCTATTGCTTTGCTTTCCATTTTTTTTTGTTTTTGGCTACAATGATTTTTATTATTTGTTTTTTGTTTTTTGTTCAACAAAAAGCCTTTTTATTAAGTCTGGTCTGTTTATTTCTGTCAGCCTGTGCTTTATGCGCTTTTTTTCGGCGGGTTTATACCAAAAAAAGAACTGTTTTTGGCTCTGTTTTTCATTTTGCGATTTTGCCGTAAACATTTTTTTACCTGTATAAGGGTCAATGCCCGTATAATAAATTACCGTTGCCAGTGTCATGGGTGTTGGCGTAAGGTCTTGAACCTGTTCCAGTTTAAAGTTTAGCTGTTTTGTTTGAATAGCAACATCGGCCATATCCTCCTCATAGCATTCGGGGTGGCTCGATATAAAGTAGGGGATCAACTGCTGGTTGAGCCCGTTTTTTTTATTGACATCGTCAAAAACTGTTTTTAATTTCCTGAAAAGGTTAAAATCAGGCTTACGCATCAAGTTTAAAACTTTTGTTGAGGTGTGTTCGGGTGCAACCTTTAGCCTGCCCGACACATGGTGCTTAACAACCTCGGTAATATATTGCTGAAAATTTGAGCGTTTTAACTCCGTACCATCTAAATAGTCGTAACGTATTCCGCTGCCGATAAATGCTTTTTTAACATTTGGGGTTTTCCGAACATCTTTATATAATTCTATCATTTGCGAGTGGTCGGTATCGAGGTTTGGGCAAATTTTTGGGAAAAGGCACGATGGGCGTTTGCAAGTATAGCATATCTCCTCATTTTTTCCCTTTAGTTTCCACATATTGGCCGACGGTCCGCCTATATCAGAAATATATCCTTTAAAATCGGGCATATTGGTTACCTGCTCAACCTCTTTTAGTATTGATTTTTTGCTGCGGCTGCTTACAAATTTACCCTGATGTGCCGAAATGGTGCAAAAGCTGCATCCGCCAAAGCAACCACGGTGAATATTAACCGAGTGGCGAATCATTTCGTAAGCCGGAATTGCAGGTTTGTTATGGTATTTGGGATGTGGCAGCCGTGTAAAAGGCAAATCATATATTGCGTCCATCTCTTTTTCGGTCAGCGGCGGATTCGATGGGTTGACGACAGCCAAATAATCGCCGCACTCTTGCGTTATCCTGTCCGATTTGTATTTGTTCGATTCCTCTTCGATAACCTTAAAGTTGTAGGCGTGTTTTTCTTTGTTTGCCAAACAACTGTTGTATGACGACAAAACCTGCGTATTCCAATTTTTGCGTGTTGCAGGTTTTTCGTTTTTTGGTATTAAAAAAGCTGTTTGCGAAATTGTTTGAATCTTATTTATAGCAACACCCTTTTGCAACAGTTCCACTACCTGCTTTATCGGTTTTTCGCCAAGCCCGTAAATCAGCATGTCGGCTTTTGCGGTACATAAAATAGGGGGCATAAGTTTGTTACTCCAATAGTCGTAATGGGTTAAGCGCCTCAGCGAGGCTTCAATGCCGCCGATTATTACCGGCACGTCGGGATAAAGCTTTTTAAGTATGTTGGTATAAACGGTGGCTGCATAGTCGGGCCTAAATCCCGATTTGCCACCCGGTGTGTACGCATCGTTTGAGCGCAATCTTTTATTGGCAGTATAGTGGTTTACCATGCTGTCCATGCTGCCTGCCGTAACTCCAAAGAAAAGGCGGGGGCGGCCAAATTTTCTGAAATCGCGCAAATCGTCTTGCCAGTTTGGTTGTGGAACAATTGCCACTTTTAATCCGAGGCTCTCAATTACGCGGCTTATTACCGCCGGCCCAAACGACGGGTGGTCAACGTAGGCGTCGCCTGAGAATAAAACCACATCAAGCTCGTCCCAGTATCTTGCTTTAGCTTCTTTTACCGTTGTTGGGAGCCAATTTGCGGTTTTTTGTTTATTATGTAATAAGTTTGTGTCTGACATTTGGTGCAAAGGTAATAATCAAAAACAACTTTTTTGAAAGCATATTTAAGATTCTTAAAAAAGTAAAATATAAATTACAGATAAGAGAAAATACATGCAAATAACAGTTAAAATGTAACAAATAATAATTAATAAGCTGCAAATAATAATTTATACAGTAAATATATGTATATTGAAGTTATCTTTGTTTTTATGTAAGAGTTAAACCATTTATTTATTAAAAAGAATATTATGAAGAAATTAGCATTAATCAGTTTGTCGTTAATCTTTGCTATGAGTATTTTTGGGCAGGTATCGGAGTATCCTCCAAAAACCGTGGTAATAACATTGAGTGAAAAACACCCCGATTTTGATGAGAGCAAGTATCCAAATGTGGACTTTTATTATGTCATTAAGGAAAAGTATAAACAGCCTGAAGGTTTACTTTACGGACTAAATGAGGGTGATGATCTTCTGTTTGGCAAGGATGGAGTATTGATAACAACTTTAAAATATAGAAAAGGTGAACCTGGAGAGTCTTTTTATACAGCGAAAAGGAAAAAGGTTGTTACTGATGAAGAAGAATTTGATTATACATATCTTGATGATTATGCAAAAACTTATATAAAAAAGGGAAAGGTTGTTAAAGAGAAGAGCGTTAAATCAAAACATCCTGAGAGATTTACTGAAAAGTATTTTTCGTGTAAATTGCCAGATTTTAAAATGACTGATTTGGAAGGTAAAGAGTACTCTTTTAATGATATTTTTGGAGATAGCCCCTTAACTCTTGTTTGTTTTGTTTATTTTGACTCATGGAACTCGTTAGATAAAGGCAAGGAAGGTGGTTGGGTAAATAGAATTAAAACATTGAATGAAATTGCAAGTAAATAAATTGTTAAACATAAAAAAGAATAGATATGAAACGAGCATATAGTATAATAGCATTATTATTAATTATTGGAGTGAATAATTTCACTTTTGCAGGGTTGTTTCCCTCTGTTGATAAGCCGGAATCGCCAGATGCAAGTTTGATAGTATTAGAATTTAGTATAGATAACAGAGGAGAGCTGG
>CAYQPP010000173.1:0-7880 GCA_964419235.1 uncultured Bacteroidales bacterium | reverse complement strand
CCGCCCTCCGGGCGGTGCTATGATAATATTGATTTAAACACAAACCGCTTAGAGGGCGGTGTTACGATTGGAAGGCGGTATTACGATTGAAAAACTACCAACCATCTTAAAACGAAGCAGGCACTTCGTTATCCAAACCAATATGCTACACTTATGAGAATAACGCCTTGTAACGCCGCCCTCCGGGCGGTGCTATGATAATATTGATTTAAACACAAACCGCCCAGAGGGCGGTGTTACGATTAGAAGGCGGTGTTACAATCGGAAAACTACCAACCATTTTAAAACGAAGCAGGCGCTTCGTTATCCAAGTCAACATGCTAAACTTATGAGAATAACACCCGAATTTATTCGGGTAAATAATAAGCACCAACCTTATAAACATAGTGCGCTTTAGCGTACTTTCAACTTAATCTGATAAATATGCCTTTGGGCGATGATATAATCAATAAACCACAATCTAATTTTCAAATCAAACTTACCCATATTCACCATTAGTAATATATATTATATGTTTTATAAAAATTTTAAAACAATTAAGCATTAAGTTTCGTATTTTTGTTTTTTATAGAATGAATCAATAAAACTACCCTATTATGAGAAAGCTTTACATTGCCTCAATACTAATTATTATATCCTTTTGTTCAATTAGTGTTAACGCACAACACATCTATTTTGAAGATGATTTTGAAAATAACAACCTTAACAAATGGACACAAGAATTTGTTGCGCAATCGTGGAAATGGAAAGTTGCATCAGGAACCGGATATTCTTCGCATCCGCCAAATTCAGCCCATGCAGGCAATTACAATGCAGCTTTTTTTAGGAATGATGGTAACTCAAATATAACAAAACTGATAACAAATGAGTTTAATTTAGAATTTGCCATTAAACCCGAGTTAAGTTTTTATCTAACGCAACACTATTTTGAAGACACTTGGGGTAGAGGCAATTCAAAATTGAGCTTATATTACAGATCGCCTGAAATAGCCGACAACCAATGGATAAAACTAAAGGAGTATAATGATTCCATTGATAGGTGGGAACAACAAGTTGTGCTTATTCCCGATAGTGTAAATTACACCACTGTACAATTGGCTTTTGAAGCAAGGTTTGGCGACAACCAACACGGCGTATGTATTGATGATGTTAAACTTATTGAAACAGGTGTAATACCTAAATATATAGATGCTATTTCGGCAATTCAAGCATCGCAAGATGTTATACCCACAAGCTCAACAAACAACCCTATTTTAAGGCTAAAGTTAACAGTAAAGGGTAACGACGGCGAACTTAATTTAGACTCGTTGGTTGTTTGTGCCTTAGATGATGCCGAGTTTGTAGTACCCGAAAATGGGGTTAAACTTTTTACCACGGTATCAACCAATTTTTACGACACGGTACAAATTGGTTCAGCATCGAGCTTTACAAACGGCAAAGCAATTTTTAATAATATTGGTTACGACTTACCATTTGGAAACACATATATTTGGGTTACATACGATGTTCCGGTTGATGAGCAGAATATTTTTAAGGGAAAAATGGTTGATGCAAAAATACTACCCAACAATATTAAAATAGAAGACAGCTACTATTCCGACCTTGAGCTCAACCCTTACGGCAACCGTAAAATAAACAAATCACTATTTTTTGATAATTTTGAAGGAGACAACTACTGGACACTTTCGGGCGAATTTGAGTTAGACAAGCCACGGTCAAGAGAGCTTACAGGACACACAAGAGGAGAACCAGACCCAACCTACGCTTATAGCGGAAAAAAAATACTTGGTAGCGATATAACAGGATTAGGCAGCCACAAAGGAGCATACGAATTAAACATTTCGGAAAATAGCGATGTTGCCGAAACCGATACAATAATGAATGCCAAATACTATAAAAACATACGATTAAGTTTTTACAGGTGGCTAAATGCAAAAAGCGACGATAACCTTTCAATTGAAGTTAGCTTAGATGGCGGCAACTCATGGTCAAACATATGGAAAAATGAGTTTTTCTACTTAGAGTCCAAATACAGTTATAGGTCGGTAGGCTTAGGTAATGTAGCCGATAGACAACAAAATTTGGCATTTAGGTATGTTGTTGGTCCTACCGGCAGCTACTCTTATACAGGCTGGAATATCGACAATTTTGCCATTACCGGAACATTTATTGATGACGATGCAGGTTTTCTTTCGCTATTGTCGCCACAAGAGGGCTGCGGGCATACAGCACCCGAACCGCTTGAAATTGCAATACAAAATTATGGCTATTCGCCAACAAATGACACCGTTCCGGTTGGTTACTCAACCGATGGCGGCAACTCGTGGGTTAATGATACCCTATTTAGGGTTATTCAGCGCGACGATACGGCACACCACACCTTTTCGCAACTTATTGATTTAACCGAACCCGGCTACCACAATATTTTGGTAAAAACATTTTACCCCGGCGACGAAGATAGCAGAAACGACCTTTTGGACACCACCCTATTTATTACCCCAACCTACACCTTGCCATATTCACAAAATTTTGAAGATGGCGATGGTTATTGGCGCTCATTTGGCGATAACCAAACATGGGAATATGGCGAGCTGTCCGACACCATAATAAAGCAAGCCTATTCAGGCTCAAACTGCTGGGTAACAAATTTAAGCGGCAACTATCCAAACAACGACAGCTCATGGCTTGTAAGCCCATGTTTTGATTTTACCGAAATCGATAAACCAATATTTGAATGTACACTATGGGCCGATGCCGAAAAAAACAACGATGGCATGGCACTCTATTATTCATTAAACGAAGGCAGCACATGGGTATTTATTCCAACCGAAACAACCCATAGCTTTAACTGGGACTGGTATAACAACCCCGATATTACAGCACTTGACACCGAAGGCTGGGACAGTATTAACAACGGATGGTTTAAAACACGCCAAATTCTGCCTGCAGCAGTAGCTAACAAAAACGGCGTTAAATTTAAAATACTGTTTGCATCAAATGATACTATTACAAAAGCAGGTTTTGCAATTGACGATATTAGCATTTACGATGCTCCTACCGATGCAGGAGTTTCGGCAATAGCATCGCCCACCGATAATTGCTATTTAAGCAAAAAACAAAAAATTAAAGTTGCAGTAAAAAATTACGGTATTCGTACTATTAAATCAACTGACCCTATTTACGTAAGCCTCGACTATAATGGCGAAACTGTTTTGTCTGATACTTTTAACTTAACAAACCCATTGGCTATTGACGATACTGTTCAGTTACAGTTTACAGGCACACTCAATATGTTTGATAAAAAAGGCTACGGTTTTGTTGCTTACACACATATACCCGGCGACACAGCCTTTTATGTCGAAAATGTATATAACGACACCATTGTTGATACAGTTTGGGTATATGGCGAGCCTTATTTTACTTTAGGCCCCGACATTGGCACATTAACACCCGAAAACGAAATACTTACAGTTGACACCAACTTTATTGATTATATATGGAAAAATCATTATGCAGATACCACATATGTTAACGACACATTCCCAGTTCCTGCATTCCCCACAGGTGTTGATGAAATTGATTTTTCGGTTGTAATAACAAACGACTCAAGCTGCGTGGCAAAAGATACTGTTAAAGTAATAAGGTCGATATCCGACTTGGGAGTTACGGCAGCTGTTGGCACCATTGACACTTGCATTAACAAACAAGCAAATCAATCGTTAAGTGTTTCTGTTAAAAACTTCTCAGCTGACACAACTTACATTAGTGGCAATACTTTACAGGTGGGATACAGTTTTGACAACATTAGCTCACACGTTGAAACCATTACCCTAACAGCTCCATTAGCTCAAAACCAAACTGTTGGCTATCAATTTACCACACCACCGGTATTCCCCGACTCGGGCAACTATGTGCTAAAAGTATTCTCGGTTGTTTATGCCGATTTAGATTATAGCAACGACACGGTTGAAATGCCAATTTATATATTCCCACTGCCCGAAGTCGAAATTGGGCAAGACACGGTTTTTACTGTCAATGCAACAAGCGAAATAGATAGCTTGAATGCCTATTCAGACTATTTAGAGAGTTATAAATGGCACGACAGCTCAACCGACTCAATTTTTCATTTAACAATCGACAAAAACTTTAAATATTTTGTTGAGGTGGCCGACACCAACAATTGTGGCATTGCAAGCGACACACTGCAAGTAATTGCCGACAACTGGGTTGTTGACACAATAACATCGCCTGTAAACTCATGCACATTATCGGCAAACGAAAAAATTACTGTGGTAATAAAAAACAGTGGCCCCAATTCGTACCCTGTTGATTATGAGCTGTTAGCAAAAATAACAGTTGACAATACGGAAAAAATAGACACAATTATTTTAAACCAAGAGCTAACCGCATATACAGATTTAAACTACACCTTTACCCCCGAATACGATATGAGTGAGGCTAAAGAGTATAGTGTTTCGATAGAAATTTTGCCTGAATCGGATATTAGCAAAACAGACAATAAGCTATCGGATAAAATTAGTGTTTGGGGGGTTTACCCTGTCGATATTGGTCCCGATTCAATTGTTACAAAACAAGCCGATACCATTACATTTGATGCAGGAGATAGATATACTTCATATAAATGGCAAAATAATTCAACCGATAGATACTTTTATGTACAATCAAATAATTCTATAAAATATTATGTTGAAGCCGATGATGAACATGGCTGCTCAAAATCAACCGATACGGTACGCATTGTTTCATACGATGTTGGCGTAACCGAAATATTAACACCATCAAGCGAATGTGATTTAGTCAGTACCGACAAAATAAGATTTACATTACAAAACTTTGGCCCCGATGTTATTCCTACCGGAACAAAAATGCTATTTTATTATAATATCAATGATGGTAGTTGGACTGAATTGCAATATACGCTAAACTCTGATTTAGAGCCGGAAACATCGATAAATGTAATTATTTTTGAAGATATTGAGTTTGAAAGCGACGAAACATATTTAATGAAATTATACTCAAGATGGAACCGCGACCATTTTTATTACAATGATACTGCCTCAAAAAACATTTATGAATTTGAGACCCCCACCGTTGACCTCGGCGATGATATTTACACAACCAAAGCCGATACCGTAATAATTGACGGTGGCGAAAACCATACCACATATACTTGGAATGATGGCTTGGGCTCGCGATATTTTAATGTTTCAAAAACATGCTCTGAAAAATACTTTGTAACCGTAACAAATGCATATGGCTGTTTCGATTCCGATTCACTAAATGTATTTACTTACGACATTGCCGTTGACTCTATTTACGGGCTAAACAATTGCGAGGCAACAGCAACCAACACGCCTACAATAAATATAAAGCTTATCAGCACCGACACTTTACGGGCTGGCGATAAAATAACCGCAAAATATAACTTTGCCGGTAGTTTGGTTACCGAAACCATTGAGCTTACCGACACATTTACAGCGGCGGCAACATTGCCTTACACCTTTACAACTCCGTTTACGGTAACCGATACAGGTAACTATACAATTACAGGCTTGGTTGAGATAGAAAACGAGGTTGTTACCGACAACAACAGCTTAGATGCCGGCTTTAGGATTGGCGCCTATCCTGTTGACCTTGGCGATGATGTGTTTACATACGACGAGTCGGCCAAATTAGATGCGGGAGAAAGATTTAGCGCATATTTATGGAATGACGGCTCAACAGAACAAGAGCTTGAGGTTACCGAAACAGGAAAATATTTGGTAACAATTACCGATATTAACGGTTGCAACGCCTCCGATTCGGTAAACGTAACATTCTTAAACCCATTATACGAAATAACCGAAATTATTGGCTTAGATAATGAATGTACGCATAGCCAAAACGAAACCATATCGTTTATTTTGAAAAATGCGGGTAACGACACTATTTTTACCGATAGCGTAATACCTATATCGTACAAAATAAACTCAAGCGATGAGGAGAGCGAAAATTACACCTTTACCGCAAACCTAAATCCGGGCAACAGCATTACAATAGGTTTTGTTACCGCTACCGATTTAAGCCAAGCAGGCGAATATGTTGTTTTGGCATCGGCCACCATAGGTACTAAAACAACAAGCTTAGACTCCACAATAAATACTTGGGGGCAACCGGCAGTTAACCTTGGTAATGATATACAATCGGTTAACGAAGAGGAAACGCTTGATGCCGGCGAAGGGTTTACATCATATTTATGGAACACCTCAGCAACTACGCAAACCATTACGGTTAATACCGATGGAGATTATTGGGTAAAAGTTACAAACACTCACAGTTGCGAAAACACCGATACGGTAAATGTGCATTTCTTGCCATTAGGCTTAAAAGTAACCGAGTTTATTAAACCATTGCTGGGATGCTCTGAAATTGACAACGAGGAGATAACCATAAAGATAAGGAACACAGGCTCAAAAGTTGTACAAGCAGGTACAATATTAAAAATAGGCTATAAATTTGCCGACAGCGACAGAATAAACGAAACCGTGGAGTTTGCCAATGACATGCAACCAAATGCAAACCTTACATACAATTTCACAAACCACCTAAATGTTGACGAATCGGGCAATTTTAATATAAAATTCTTTATTAATCTCGAAGACGAAGATATTGACACAGCCGACTACGTTATTCCAATATATGAAAAACCCAATTTTTTTGGTGGCGAAGATACAATTGACGTTACAGGATACCCATACGTGCTCGACCCGCAAGTTACAGCCGAAAGCTACTTATGGAACACTGGCGAAACCACCCAAACCATTACAATTTCAGGCAACGGGACTTATGGGCTTACAATTGTTGAGAGTAATACATGTGAGTTTTCAGAATCGGTTTATGTGAAAAATATCACGGGCATAAACGATATTTGGAGTAAAGGCATTTCGGTATTCCCAAATCCGGGCGAAAGCGAAATAATGGTTATACTACCAAAAAACATAGGAAAAGTAACCCTTAAAATAACTGATTTAACAGGTAAAACCATGTTTTTTAAAGAAGATGTTTCAGACGAATTGCAGCTAAATATCTCAAATTGGAACCAAGGGGCATATATCCTGCGTATTTTTAATGCTAACAATTACGGAATTTATCAAATAATAAAACAGTAACAACCTATTAACATAACACACATCTTATAGGTTGTCAATACTGTATTACACCTTACCACCTGCCCGACTAATTCGGGCAGGTTTGTTTTTTATTATGTTTTAGTCAAATATCGTGATGCATTAACAATTGCAATTAGATTAGCACCCAAATTTATTTGGGTGTATAAGACAATTACAATACACCAAGCTAAAGCATGATGTTATTCTCATAATATCACGATATTTGACTAAAGCATATTTTTTATAATCAATATTGAAAAAAATTCGACTTTTTTATGAGCCTAAAAAGAGATATTTACAAATCGTTGTTAAAATAGAAGAGCGACATACACAAATGCCTTTTATTGTAAATCAATTATGAACAATCATTTAATATTTATGTAATTGCCCATATAGTTATAATTGATAACTAAAGTATGAGATTAACTCCCTGATTTATCAGGGTGAATATGACAAAATGGCTATACCCACCCTTTGAAATAGTGTTCGCTTAAAGCGAACACTATTTCAAAGGGAAAAATATTTTACTTTTTAACACCCAATTAAAATTGAGTGTTAATCTCATCGAAAATTCAAGAGGCAAGTACAACTTCTTCTTCATATCACATTTATGTGGGCAATTCCAAATATTTATATGCCCAACAAAAAACCTAACAGATTAATGCTTTATAAAATGACGAAACTCGCGCATAAACTGAACCCTCTCCCACA
>CAYQPP010000172.1:0-7904 GCA_964419235.1 uncultured Bacteroidales bacterium | reverse complement strand
TGCCATAAACGGATCGCCTCCTCCGTTTTCTCGAACATCAAAAACAATGCCTTTGGTTTGAGAAAAATAAGTTAACATTTTATCAACCTCTTCATCTGTATATTCATCTCCGAATCCCCTCAATTCAACATATCCTATTTGCCCTTCGTTTAATAAAGTATATTTCAATCTGTTATGCAAACCTATGGTTTTATAATCATTTTTAAGATAAATACTGTCAACAACTTTTTGGTTGAGATTAATATCATCAAGAGCTTCAATATCATATACTGTTACCGAATTACCATTATCAAGCCAAGTGTGACCATCTTTAAACTGTAAAACAATATATGAAAGTATGCCGAATAATGAATCCTGAGATAACGATTCATTAACCAATCCCGATGTAAAACTGTAAATTGCATCTTTATCAAGGTTTTTATCAGGATTATCCCACATTGCATATTTTTCATTTACAAGTTTCCAATACTCATCGTAAATTGCCCTGTTTGTAGTTTCGGGGTTAGGCTCCATAAAAGCCCTTTCGCAATTACTAAAAATAAAAACCGCTAGTAATAATATTGATAATTTATATAATAAATCTTTCATTGTAGTTCTATTTAAAATCTCTATTTTTTAACTTTATTTTTTGATATAATACTATACGAAACCGACAAAGCACTATATCCTTGTGTCATGCGATAATTTTTTACAATATACGATTGCTGCATCCTCCATTTATAACTGAATGTCCATCGTTTTCCATACGAAAAATAAAAGTTTGTTTCAATGCTTAAATATTCCCAAAACGGAGTGAAAAATACAGGCATTTCAATATTATCATAATTATAATCACCTTTTTCAAGAGTCTCTTGCGGAGCTGAATATCCAAAACTAATTCCATCTTCCATCACACTAAAAAGCTGAAATCCAAGTTGAGCATTCATTACCCAATTATCATTTAATCGTCGTTGATAATTTGAAAATGCTTTAAAATTAAATCCATATATTAAATAACTTCCATTATTATACAAGTCTTGATTTATATGCCAAACTACATCTAAACCATCAATTTTTGCTCCTAAAAATAATTTACAATCTTTTTTTTCTTTTACAGGATGAACATAATAATAATATAATTGCCCCCGATAAGCTTTATAATTACCAAAACCGTCAAATGTTTTAGGCTTTTCGTCTGACATACTGCTTTCTAAGCCAAAAGAGTGAATACCTTTTTTTTGCCATTTAAAATTCATATCTCCTATAAAACCCATGCCTGTCCAGTGAACAGACGAATATTTTAAATCTTGAAACGATGAAAGTATTCCTCCGGCTGTAACATTCCATTCAAAATGCCTGCTTTGTATTGTATCTTGAGCCGATGTTGAAAGAAAAATAAAAAATGATAAATAGAGTAATAAATATTTCATAAATAATTTTTTAAATAATTAGAAAAAACACATTTTGGCTTATTATTCTTGTGTTTTACCAAATCGCCAATATGCTCCTATTCCGATATTTACCGACTGAATACTATACGATTTTTCAACATAACTTTTTGTAAAACTATCCGATGAGTATGTAATATACTCTTCCGACCAATTTTCGATAGAAGAACCGTCGTATTCGGCATAAAGAACAAGCCCCAAATGTTTTTGCAACAATACCCATTGAAATTTTACTCCGGGTGAATAATTAAATCCGCCAAATGCCTCAACAGGCTTTTTGCGTGTAAAAGTTGAACCGTTTTTAAAATATACAGCTTCTTCTATGGGTGATGTAAAAACATTGAATCCTAAATAAATATACGGCTCTATACTAAATTTTTCTCCCGCAGAAATATCATAACTCACCGAGAATTGTCCACTAAGAGAATGATAAGCGTAAACAGACTGCATCATAAAATTATTCTCGTCAACACCAATGGCTGACATTAAATCTAACTTATAAGCGTCAATATCTTTTGTGTATATAGAATAATTCGACCTGAACCCTACTCCCAATTTATTTTTAAAATGATACATCAATTCAATATTTCCACCGGTTCCATAAATTACATAACCTGCTCCCGGATTATTGAGTTCTGTTTTGGTTAAATCTCCAAAAAGTATGGGATTAAAACTATTCAAACCTATTTGAAATTGAGCTTTTACAGAATCTTGACCTACAAAAAACAAAGCGATAACCAACAATAAGTAAATTCGTTTCATAATTTGAGTTTTTAATTAATATTTATTTGTAAGTGTTTAATTTAATACAACTTTTTATTTATTTTGTTTAAAATCTCTAAATATAAAAAAATAAAATTTCTTTATTATTTTACCGTATAATAAAAATAAAGTCAAAACTTTACTTTACTAAATTACTGAATATCAACAATATTAACATCCCACGATATTTGTATATACAACCAAACCTTGACTTATTACGGTTATATATTTGGTTCTACCACTAATTTAGTGGACAATTAAAAGCTAAATATCCAAACCTTCCATCCAAACCTTCCAGGTTTTAAAAACCTGGAAGGTTTAATAATTGTTATAAAATTGACACTTTTGGTATGCTTTGCTAAATAACAAAAAACAGTTTACAAGAATTTAAGCGGCGATATTATTCCAAACATAACTCTGCATCTGCGATAATCTTGTAAATTCAGCCCTTGTCTGTTTTTAGCATAATCTGAATATCTGTAAAAACGACCTACATATCCTACAAAAAACTTTAAATTGTAATCCCACGGAAAATATTCAATAGTGGGAATAACACTGTAAACAGTTCTGAATTTGTCTTCTGTTTTCAAGGGGTCTAAATCATCACGCCACGATGCAAAATCAACATAAGTATCAAGACTGAAATGCCAATTTCTATTTACTTTATAGGTGGCTCTCACCCAGTGACTTTGATAAAGAGTGTTTTTTACCGCATAGTTATACAAATTATCGGGTATTTCTTCGCTGATAATTCCTGTTCTGTCCAAATCTTCAATACTTATTTTGTAATCATACGATAAATCAAAATGCTTTGAAGTAAACATATTACCCAAGGCAATATAGTTTTTACCGTAATTTTCAGCCTCAATAAAATATGAATACGACCATATTGTCGATATTTTTCCGTCAAAGAATTTGCCTCGCCAGTTAAAAACAAGAGCCAAAGGATTTTTTGACGGTGTTACATTGGGCACTGTATCATAAATATCGTCGAAAGTTCCTGTGCGTGAATTTAATACTTGAAGTCCGAAATTATGATTTTTATTAACTGTATAATGAGCTTCTACTCCCGTTAAAAAATTATCAGCCATTTCAATAATATCGGAATATTCATAAATATCAATGGGATTTAAGTCAAATTCTATTCCTCCCCAATCGGCATAAGTCTTACCTGCCGTAAATTGCCATTTGTCGTTCAGCTTAAATTTAAGATAAGCAAAATCTACGCCTTTTATAATTTTATCTATCGACTGAGGCTCAAAAGTGCTTGTATATCTGTGTCTGAATCTGAAATAGATATTTTCGTGCAAATATCCCTTTATCTCCATCCTAAACTGTTCAAACTTAAAATTAGAGCCGAGATAAGTATTGTCTTGCCTGTCAATTCTATACACCATTTGTGTATTGGCATACATATCAATATTACTAAGCAATCCTTGTTTACTTTCGGGAATAATACTGCGATAATACGATGTATCTTGACCTTGTCTCTCTTGTGCATTAATAAAAGGAATCAAAGCCAAAAAAAACAAAAGTGTAAATATATTTTTCATACTATTAAGTTTTTAATAAATACTTGATATTGTGAAGATTATAATATTTTATCTAAAAAAGACTATCTAAAAAAGTATATATTTAATAAAAAAACCTAACAGATTTGTTTTATAATTAATTGATTTGCTGATGTATTATTTTTGTGTAATTGTAATAAAAAAAACTGTTAGGTTTAAAATAAATTAACAAAGCGAAAACTTTATAATATTTTCTAAAAAAGAGGTTCTACCACTAATTTAGTGGACAATTAAAAGCTAAATATCCAAACCTTCTAGGTTTTAAAAACCTGGAAGGTTTAACCCGACTTATGCAGTAGGAGTTGTGAAATAGTGAACTTACGGCATTTAGTAAGGGTTAACCCCGATTTAGAAATACACCATTTTGGTTATTGTCCAAAATAGATGTAGTTCTTTATCGCTATGCAATAGAAAACTATTTTTGTTTTCTATTGCATAGTTTGGGTTTAATAATTATCTTTGTTATAGTATTTTAATATTTTTATTCATAAAAAAATAAATCATAAGTATTTTAAGTTATCCATTAAAATAACAGTAGAACCAAAAAAGACTTTTTCAGATAAACTAAACTAATTAGAATATTGCAACATTAATACTTAATAAATAGTTGTTGCAATTCATCTCTGCTTCGGTCTTTTAACATTGCAAGCATTAATAATACTCTTGCTTTTTGAGGATTCAAATCGGCAGAAGCTACTGTTCCGTATTTTGTATCATCTACTTCGCCGTGAATTAATACCGCACCAATAGGCACACGCGAAGCTCTTACAATTTTCACACCTTTATCAGTTGCTCTTTTGGTTGCTTCAAGTGTTGCCGCTGTCATATTACCATCGCCTACTCCCGCAATTACAATACCTTTGACTCCTGCTTTTACCATAAGGTCGATTAAATCGGGCGACATATCTGCACAAGCATAAACAATATCAACTCGCGGAAGCTCTTTTACGCCTTCAACAGAAAATTCACTGTTAACAGTATTCAATCCGTGAGGATAATGATAATAAACAATATCACCGAAAATTACTGTTCCCAACAAACCGTGCATGGGCGACTTAAATGTTTGCACAGGTGTTGTTATCATCTTTTTTACAGCGTGAGCCGAATGAATTTCATCATTCATTACAACCATAACACCCCGTCCCTTTGACAATGACGAAGCTGCAACTGCAACCGCATTGTAAAGATTAAGCGGACCTTCGGCACTCAAAGCAGTTGACGGACGCATTGAACCTGTCAACACCACAGGTTTTTTGCTTTTTACAACAAGATTTAAGAAAAATGCTGTTTCTTCCTGTGTGTCGGTTCCGTGAGTAATAACAATACCGTCAACATCGGGTGTTGCCAAAAGCTCGTTTATACGATTTGCAAGGTCAAGCCAAATTTTTACGCTCATATCTTGCGAACCTACATTTGAAATTTGTTCGCCTTTAAGATTTGCCAATTTTCTGATATTAGGCACTGCATTTATCATATCTTCGATGGCTACTTTGCCCGAAGTATATGCCGAACCTGTTGAACTTTCACCTGTTCCTGCAATAGTTCCTCCTGTTGCCAAAATAACTACATTAGGTAATTTGTCTTGTGAAAAACCAAACGGAATAATTGCAAACAGTAACGATGCAATCAATAAATACTTAATAAATGATACTCTTTTCATAATAGTTCGATTTTAGTTAATGTTTTTGTTTATTATTTAATTGAATTTAAACCTAACAGATTTATTAAAAATCTGTTAGGTTTAAAAGTATTTTGTTTTTGTATATCAATCTCTTATCTGTCTTTATATTTTTCTTTATCAAGTCCTGTCATACTTTGAGGCGACAGCAGTTCTTTTATTTGTTCTTCGGTAAGCAAATTCTTTTCTCTTATAAGTTCAAGAATTCCTTTACCCGATTCTTTTGCCTCTTTTGCAAGCTCATCGCCAACATGGTGACCAAGAATAGGATTCAATGCAGTAACAATACCAATTGTTGTTTCAATATTCTTTTTATCAATATCTTCATTAATGGTAATACCGTCAATACACTGTTCTCTGAATGTTTTTGTTGTATTAATAAGTAACTTTTGCGATTCAAAAATTGTTAATCCCACAACAGGTTCGTAAGCATTAAGTTGCAAATCGCCATCGGATGCTGCAATATTTACTGTAACATCGTTACCTATAACTCTGTAACTAACCAAAGCCATAAGTTCGGGAATAACAGGATTTACTTTTCCCGGCATTATTGATGAACCCGGCTGACGCGGCGGTAAGTTTATTTCAAACAATCCGTTACGAGGTCCTGACGATAAAAGAATTAAATCGTTAGAAATTTTAGATAATGTGGTAGCCAATGTTTTTAATGCCGATGAGTAAACAACAAATCCGTGTAAACTTGATGTTGCCGCAATCATATCATTGGCATTTACAAATTTATAACCTGAAATTTCATTCAAATGCTTAATAATATACTCATCGTAACCTTTGGGCGTATTCAACCCTGTTCCTATGGCTGTTCCTCCCATATTCAAAACCAACAACGATTTTTCGGCATTTTCAAGATTATCAAGTCCCCACTGTAGCATTGCTGCATAAGAGAAAAATTCTTGTCCCACTGTCATAGGCACTGCGTCTTGCAACTCTGTTCTACCCATTTTTACCACATCAATATATTTATGTCCTAACGTATTAAAAGAAGCAATCAAAAGTTTCAACTGTTCCTTTAATCTGTCGTTTTGCAACAGCATAGTTAACTTTAACGATGTAGGATAAGTGTCATTTGTTGACTGCGACATATTTACGTGGTCGTTTGGCGAAATTTTATCATACTCTCCTTTTTTATATCCTGCTTTTTCAAGTGCGATATTTGCAATAACCTCATTGGCATTCATATTGGTTGAGGTTCCCGCTCCACCTTGATACAAGTCAACATTAAATTGGTCGAGATATTTACCGTTGATAAGCTCCTGGCAAGCATCAACAATATATTTCATTGTTTCGGGTTTCATTTTACCCGCATCGGTATTTGCTTTTGCGGTTGCCATTTTAATTATTCCCCACGCTTTCATAAAATCAGGATAATCATTAATATATTGTCCCGATATTTTAAAATTTTCCATAGCACGAGCAGCTTGTGCTCCATAATAAGCATTTGCCGGAACCTTTGTTTCTCCGAGCAAGTCTGTTTCTGTTCGATATTCTTGTGCCTTAACGGCAAATATTGTTACCGAAAGAAAAATAATTATACTTAATGTCTTTTTCATAATATTATTGGTTTTAATAATTTAGTTATTGATTTAATTTATTGATAAAAATATTTTTATATAAATGAACTAATCAGTAATGAGATAATAACCGCCGATATTGTTGTTACCAGCCCCGGAATCATAAAGCTGTGATTGATAAGAAACTTTCCGATTTTAGTAGTTCCTGTTTGGTCAAAAGATACAGCAGCAATTACTGTTCCGTAAGTAGGCAAAAAGAAATAACCGTTTACGGCAGGATATACGGCTATCAATACAGCCGCGGGAATACCCAAAGCAACTCCCACCGGAACAAGAGTAACAATTGTTGCCGCTTGACTAAAAAGTAATATTGACAAAACAAACAGTCCGATTGCAAATATCCATTGATGACCTTCTATTAAACCTTTTATACTGTCAACAATTGCAATTTGATTACCTTGAAAAAACGAAGACCCCATCCACGAAATACCAAGGATAGAGATTAAAGCAACAATACCGCTTTTCATTGTTTTTCCGGTAACGGTTTTTGTAGCATCGGCTTTAAATAATATCATTATCAATCCTGCTGTTGCCAGCATTATTATAATAATGGCATTTCCCATTGATATTTGTCCGCTTGTTGCAACACCGTTTACCACAGTTTCGTAAGTTGGTCTGAGTTGCGGAAACATTCCCAAAATAACCACCACAAATATCGACAAGAAAAATAATATGGTAGAACCTTTGGCTCTTCTTAATTCCTCACCTTCAAGTTTTACCGTCTTTGCAGAATCCGATTTTATCAATCCCTTAGCCAAACGCTCCTTATAAACAGGGTCATCATTAAGTTCTTTACCACGTCTAAATACCGACAAAGCACCGATAAACACCGCAATTAACGTTGAAGGAATTGTAATCATCATTATTTGAGGCAGAG
>CAYQPP010000171.1:1453-7908 GCA_964419235.1 uncultured Bacteroidales bacterium | reverse complement strand
TTTTTTCGACCACAGCATGGTTTTATGGTCAATTACGTTTAATTTTTGAGGCTTATATTGGCCTTGGCGGATTATATTTAACATTTATAGTTTTACTGGGCGCAACTATTAAAAAACGGCCGGGAGCATTTTTAACTTTTACAGGAATGTTTTTGCTCTACACAACCGCTATTCATGACGTATTAAACAGTATGGGGGTAATACATAATGCTAACATTGCCCCATACGGAATTGCAGTATTTATGGTGTTACAATCGTTTCTTTTAACTAGAAAATCGGCTATTGCACAAAAAGACAATGAAAAATTGAGCTACGACCTTATGCAAGAAAAATCGAACCTTGAAGAGCGTATTGAAGAGCGCACACAAAAACTGACCAAACAAGCAGATGAATTAAAAAAATATCAAAAAGAACAAGAAAAACAAAACCGGATTAATGAAGGGCTGCACAAAATTACCGAGGTTATGCGTAAAAACAAAGAGAACCTCAACAAACTGGCCGACCAGTTATTAACAACCTTAATTAAACACATTGGTGCCACAATGGGAGCCCTTTACCTGCAAACTAAAATTGATGATGAAGATAAACTAAAACTGCTTGCAAATTATGGATTAAATAAAGAAGCTATTGTTGATGTTTTAGATGTTAATGAGGGCTTAACAGGGCAATGCTTTAGTATGGGAAAAACCGAATACCTTGAAGACCTGCCTGAAAATTATTTCTCGATATCATCGGGGTTAGGCAGCGCCAAACCTAAAATACTGGCCATAATTCCAATGAAAATTGATGAGCATGTAATCGGAGTTATTGAAATAGCATCGTTTAAACCCATTACCGAAACCCATAAAGCATTATTAACAAGAGCCATCGAAAATATTGCCGCACAATTGAATATTGTAAAAATGAGCAACGAATCGCAGACAATGGTGACCAAGTATAAAAAAATGGAAGAGGAGGAATCGGCAAAAAACCAAGAGATGATGGAAAACCTTGAGGAGCTTAAAGCCGTTCAGGAAGAGGCCGAAAAAAGAGACAAAGAGATGCAAGGTTTGTTGGATAGGGCAAGAAATAGCGAAAGTAAAATCAAGGAAAAACTCGATGAATCAAAAAAACAACTATCGCATTTTAAAAAGCGTTTAAGCGAAACCATTAAAGAGGTTGAAATTCTTAAAAAGAAAAAAAGGAAATCTTGATAAGGCTTAAAGCACCCCGCCACTAAAAAAATGTGCAAATACTTGATGTATAATTCTACAATTATGGTATTGTTTGCAATTATGTTTTAGCCAAATATCGTGATGCATTAACAATTGTACATTAGATTAGCACCCAAATTTATTTGGGTGTATAAGACAATTACAAAACACCCCAAATTCTCAATCAGGTCTAACAGAGCCGGTCCCCACAATCGAGTTTTCTCTAAAATAAATGAATACAGATTGGCATAATTAGTTGTTAGTCAAGAAAAACCTCATTAGGTCTTGCATATTTAAAGTACTAATAAAACTTATAGCACCGGCTACAAAGTTGTATGCAATGGCATTATAATTTGTTTAACTTTGCAAAAAGTTGAATCTCACATTTGTGGGTTTTATACAAAAAAAACAACTCGTATAGTTGCAGCGAGAGTTGTTCATCAATAAATAAAAAAAATATTTAATGCGATTAAGAGATTTGAAACCCCATTTTATCCTATTCTCGTTAATACTGCTTTTTACAAGTACATACGCCCAAACGCCTACAATTGATAGCCTTGAAAACCTAATAAAGCAGCACACTAAAAATGACACTTTAAAAGTTATCTATTTAAATAAAGCCGCCTATGGATTATACCAATTAGATATAAACAAATCTTTAAAATACGCCGAAGAAGCAAAAAAACTGTCTGATGAACTAAATTATAAAGAGGGAAAAGCAGAAGCCTTACGGATAATCGGCATTTACTACACACTACGCGGAAACAAATGCAAAGCTTTAGATTATTATCAGAAATCGTTAAAAATATATGAAAAAACAAACAATAAAAAAGGTATCTCAAAATCATACAATAACATAGGGCTTATTTACGATGATTTAGGCAACATAAACAAGTCAATAGAGTATTACAAAAAATCATTAAAAATAGCCAAGGAGATTAATGACAAAAAAAGGATATCAATATGTTATTCAAATATTGGAATTACATATAAAAATATGGGTAATTATTCCGAAGCATTAAAATATCAGAATAAAGCATTAATGATTGACAAAAAAACCGGCGATAAAGCCAGATTATCAAGAACCCTCGGTAGTATTGCAGTAATATATGCACATAATAATAATTATACCGAAGCTTTAAAATATTTTAATAAATCATTGAAAATAAGTGTGAAAGCCGGATTAAAATCAACCTATGCCGAAAACTATAAGGAGTTAGGTTTTATGTATTTAAAACAGCAAAACTTTAAAAAAGCCCGCAATTACAGCCAAAAAGCCTATGATATCGCCATGGGGCTGAAAGAGACCGAGCTGATAAGGGCAAGTGCTAAAATATTAGCCAAAAGCTGCGAAGGCTTAGGGTTATATAAAGAGGCATATGGATATTATGTTACTTTTAAAGCAATGAACGACAGCATAAACAATACCGAGGCATTTGGAAAAGTTAACGATATTGAACACGAAAAAGAGAAACAGGCATTAGAGCTGGAGCAGCAAAAAAAAGATGTTATCAATAACCATAAAGAACAAAAACAAAAAACCATACGTAACTATTTTATTGCAGGCTTTATTTTTATGCTTATACTGGTTGTTATTGTGCTAAAAAACTATTTACACAAACGTAAAGCAAATAATATTCTTGCCGAACAAAAACAAAAAATTGAATATGCCAATAAAAAATTAAAACAGTTGAGCGAGTTTAAAACAGGCATGACAAGCATGACCGTGCACGATTTAAAAACACTTTTAAACAAAATAGTAAACACCAACATTGAAAACCCCACAAAAAGAGAGTATAGAAGTATAAAAAGCGCAGGCCTGCAAATGCTGAACCTTGTAATGAATATACTTGATGTTGACAAATATGAAAATGCCGAAATTAAATTAAATATAAAAACCGTATTATTAAGCAATCTGATTAACTCGGCCATTGATGATGTAGATTATCTTGCAAGGCAAAAAAGCATTGTTTTTGAAAAAACAATTAATGAAAAAATTGAGGTTTTAGCCGATGCCGATATTGTAAAACGCATATTTGTAAACCTGCTTACAAACGCAATTAAGTTTTCGCCTTACAATAAAAATATTATTGTAAAGACCGAAATTGATGATAATAAAAATGCAATAATCACGGTAACCGATTTTGGGCAAGGCATACCGCCTGATAAAACCAAAATTGTTTTTGAGAAATTTAAACAGGTAACAGCAAAAAAATCAGGGGCAGTACGCTCAACAGGGCTGGGATTAACATTCTGCAAACTGGCAACAGAGGCACATAAAGGCAATATAGGAGTTTTTTCGGCACCAAACAAGGGGACATCTTTTTGGCTAAGCCTCCCTATTTTAAACAACAATAACCTTTTGCTTGCACAGGTTACAAAAGAACAAAACGGCAACAACAATAAAATAATTTTATCCGATAAAGAAAAACGGTTAATTGAGCCTTACATCAACAAACTGAAAAATTCAAGCATATTTGCAGTTACCGACCTTAAAGAGATTTTAAGTGAAATTAAAAAGGTTGACACAACAAATATATCAACATGGATTGAATATATTGAGGTGTGTATAGAGACATATAACAAAGAAAAATTTAAAGAGCTGATAAACAGTGCTTCATTAACAAAAAACAGTGCTTAAATAATGACGCCAAAATTATATATTACCTTTATTTTGCCTTTTTGCATGCTGCTTTTTATTAAAAGTTATGCGCAAACACCCGAAACCGACAGCCTTGAGAACCTATTGCTGCAACACACCTTAAATGATACCATAAGAGTTAAACTGCTGAATGAAACAGCCTATAAATTGCGCAAAATAAATATTGATAAAACTTTTAAATATGCTAAAGAGGCAGGAAAAATATCCGGCAGTTTGGGGTTTACAAATGGCAAAGCCGAAAGCTTACGTATGACAGGAATAGGCTTTTATGAGAATTATGAATATACCGATGCTTTAGAATATTTTAATAAATCATTAAGTATATTCAAACAAACTGGTAATAGATTTAAAATTGCAAAAATATACACTAATATAGCAAACGTTTATTATTATCAGAACAACTTTAGTGCTGCGCTTGAGTATTACCAAAAATCGTTAATCATATATAAAAACATTAAAGATAAAAACGAAATTTCATACTCCTATTATTGCTTGGCTTATGCTTATAAAGGTTTGGGCAATTACAACAAAACGGCAGCGTATTTTAATAAAGCTTTGCAAATTAAAGAAAAATTTGGCGACACTAATGGCGTTGCATATTTTTTACACCGCATAGGCATTGTTTATAAAGAGATGGGCGATTATAGCAGGGCGATAGATTATTACCAAAAATCATTGAAAATTAAAGAACTAATAGGAAATCAACGGGGCATTGCCAGCACTTTAAGCAACCTTGGCAGTATCTATCGAGAACAAGGGTATTATGGCAAAGCTTTGGAATACTATCAAAAAGCGTTAAAAATAAATGAAAAAGTTGGCGACAAACGTATAATTTTTAATACTTACAATAATTTAGGAATAGTTTATAAAGAGCTGGGTAATTATGGCAAAGCCCTATATTATTGCCAAAAATCGTTGGCGGTTATTGAACAAATAGGCACAAAAACCGGAATTACAGAGTCGTATAACAACATAGCTTGCATATATAAAAAGTTAGGCAACCGCAAAAAAGCATTTGAATATTACCAAAAATCATTTACATTAAGTACAACATTAAACCTAAAAGACATGCAGGCCGAAAACTACAAAGGGTTGGCCAATTTGTACCTTTCTCAAAACGAAATAAATAAAGCCTATGCCAATTCAAAAAAGGCTTATGATATTGCCAATAAATTTAATAATGCAATACTGCTTAAGCAAAGCTCCAAAATATTGGCAAAAAGCTGCGAGCGTTTAGGGCAATATAAAGATGCATGCAAATACTTTGTTGTGTTTAAAACTATGAACGACAGTTTGTTTAATTTAAATACAATAGGTAAGCTTAAAAGTATTGAATATGAAAAAGAGAAGCACGCATTAAAAATGGAACACCAAAAAGAGGATGCATTAAGGGCGCAAAAAGAACAGAAGCAAAAAACAGTCCGCAATTCATTTTTTATTGGCCTTGTTTTAATGATT
The DNA here is from genome assembly GCA_964419235.1 of uncultured Bacteroidales bacterium. Classification (GTDB taxonomy): domain Bacteria; phylum Bacteroidota; class Bacteroidia; order Bacteroidales; family SZUA-534; genus GH45. The sequence goes on along the minus strand of CAYQPP010000171.1, from coordinate 2,595 downwards.
ATTATTGTTACAATCTTGCTCAGAAACTATTATCAAAAACGCAAGGACAACATAAAACTTGCCGAGCAGAAACAAAAAATTGAAGATGCAAACAAAAAATTAAAACAATTGGGGAAGTTTAAAACAGGCATGACAAGCATGATTGTACACGACTTAAAAACCCCGCTAAACAAAATAGTAAATATTGACATTGAGAACCCCACTAAGCAAGAGTCGGAAAACGTAAAAAACACGGGATTGCAGATGCTTAACCTTGTTATGGATATACTTGATGTTGACAAATATGAGAGTGCCAAAATTGAATTAGATATAAAAAACGTATTATTAAACGAGCTGATTAATTCGGCTATTAGCGATGTAGATTTCCTTGCAAGGCAAAAAAGTATTGTTTTTGAACAAACGGTTAATGAAAATACTGAGGTTTTGGCCGATGCCGAAATTGTAAAACGCATATTTGTAAACCTACTTACAAACGCAATTAAATTTTCGCCTTATAACAAAGCCATAATAATTAAAACAGAAAGTATTGACAACAAAAACGCAATAACCTCGATAACAAATTTTGGCGAGTGCATCCCCGCAAACAGAATAGATGCGGTTTTTGATAAATTCAACCAGATAAAAGCAAAAAAATCGGGCTCGGTGCGTTCAACAGGACTGGGCTTAACATTCTGCAAACTGGCAACCGAAGCGCATAAAGGCAAAATATGGGTTTTGTCGTCGCCAAGCAGCGGTACCGTATTTTCGGTAAGCCTTCCGCTTTCACAAAACAACAACCCATTGCATTCTAATATTACCCAAAAGCAAGCCGCCACATCAAATAAGTTGGTTTTATCAGAAAACGAAAAGCAGTTATTAAAACCTTACTTAGACAAATTAAAAAAATCAACTATATTTGCCGTAACCGACGTTAAAAACATATTAAATAAAATAAAACAACATAAAATAAACAACCTTACAATTTGGGCTGAACAAATTGAGAACTGCATTGAAACTTACAATAAAGAGAGATATGAAAAACTTGTAAACGGATTAACAGATGAAACCAACTCTGCATAAGCAGATAATTTAAACACTTTGAAAAAACTTATTTATGATTTTAAAAAACTTCAACAAAAAAAACATGAACTCCATCAATCTCA
>CAYQPP010000171.1:0-1353 GCA_964419235.1 uncultured Bacteroidales bacterium | reverse complement strand
TCAATCTCACTCAATCACCATTAAACAATCAATAACATTAAAATGAAAAATCCCAAAATATTAATTGTTGACGACATTTCAGACAACCTAAAAACAATTATATCATTATTAGAGAAATCAAACCCTGAATACCGTCTGTACCAAGCAATTAACGGTGCCGATGCGCTTGAAATTACAAATGACATAAATATTGATTTGATAATAACCGATTGGGATATGCCACAGATAAACGGCATTCAGCTGATAAAAAGATTAAAAGCCGACCCTAAAAAAAAGGATATACCCGTAATTATGGCAACAGGCATTATGCTTACCTCCGATGATTTAAAGATAGCACTAAAAGCGGGGGCGGTAGATTATATAAGGAAACCGATTGACCCCGTAGAGCTTATTGCCCGCACCAACTCAATATTACAGCTTGCCGAATACCATAAACAAATTGTTGAGCAAAAAGAGAAAGAGGTAGCCGAAAATGCCCTGCTGCTGATTAAAAACAATAAATTTAACATCTCAATCACAAAAAAGCTTCAGCAAATAAAATGTGCCGACAATGAAAACAGGGCAATCGTTGAAACTATTATTGAAGAGATTGATACAAAAGTAAAAGAGGACGGGTGGCAGCGGTTTGAGCTTGCCTTTGAGACCGTAAACAAAAACTTCACAAAAAATCTATTGGCAAAACACCCATTGCTTACTACATCTGAGATTAAATTAAGTATATTTATTAAACTTGGCATGAACACAAAAGATATTGCAACCATACTGTATAAAACCCCCGATAGTATTAAGGTTGCACGTTACAGGCTTCGCGTCAAACTAAACTTATCTGAAAAACAAAACCTAACAACCTATCTTGCATCATTTTAGCGTTTAATTTTACCCGTAACACCGCCCTCTGGGCGGTAATTGTAACCGTATAGAGGGCGGTGTTACATAAATCCCAAATCAAATTTGGAACAGGCTTTGTAACCTACAACCTGCAATATTTAATGAGCAACCTTGCTGCAAACAAACGAGGCATCAACCCTATATACAATACTGCGTTTCGCAGCAAGCTGTAAGGAACCTGCCTTACCGTACGACTTTGACAGGCGTGTAAAAACCACAAGTATAGTATTAAAATCTCATCAATCATACTTAACAGCCCATTCGAACCCCTGTTCTCAGATTCTCATTTTTAAACAAAATGTTACTTTTTGATTACCCCCGATGTTACTTTTTGATTACCTACATCATTCAACTAATATTTTCAGTTGATATACTTTTGTATATGATAAAAAAACAATCAAAAGCAGAAGAGATAATTAGAGTCTGTGAAATTCAAAATGAAATTGCAGAAAATTTGCTTAACAA
>CAYQPP010000170.1:0-7949 GCA_964419235.1 uncultured Bacteroidales bacterium | reverse complement strand
AATTACATAGGGCGATGCCCTATGTTAATGATTACGCCCTTTCAGGGCTTTTTTTTTGCAACGCTCAAAGGTATTGCAGACGCTTTGAGGTTTAGCGTCGAGGTTAGCAAATAACTTTCGAACATATTTTTACCTCGGTGTTGTAACTCCACCCTCTGGGTGGTTTTGTTGTTTTACCACTCGGAGAGTGGTGTTACGGTTGTTGAGCAAAATCACGCAAACAGTTGCTGTCTTTTTTTAACCGCAGAGAACGCTAAGGTCGCAGAATTTTTTTTCGTTTTTAATTGTTTAGTTTGTACTCGTCTGTTTTAGTTTTGCACCCCCCTCGACTTCGCCGTCCCCCCTTGTTCCAAAGGGGGATGTTAGCTCGTGGATAGGGTTTATTTTTAATTATTTATTTTATACTCGTCTGTTTTAGTTTACTAAATTTTGCTTACTCCCTTTCAGGGCTAATTAATTACTACGTAATTACATAGGGCGATACCCTATGTTAATGATTACGCCCTTTCAGGGCTTTTTTTTTGCAACGCTCAAAGATCTTGCAGACGCTTTGAGGTTGGTGCTGACCTTTTGCTTGCACCTCGGCGTTGTAACTCCACCCTCCGGGTGGTTTTGTTGTTTTACCACGCAAACAGTTGCTGTCTTTTTTTAACCGCAAAGAACGCTGAGGTCGCAGAGTTTTTTTTTGTTTTTAATTTGTTTGTTTTATACTTGTCTGTTTTAGTTTTGCACCCCCCTCGACTTCGCCGTCCCCCCTTGTTCCAAAGGGGGATGTTAGCTCGTGGGTAGGGTTTATTTTTAATTATTTATTTTATACTCGTCTGTTTCAGTTTACTAAATTTTGCTTATGCCCTTTCAGGGCTAATTAATTACTGCATAAAAAAGCCGGAGTAATTCCAGCTTTTCAATAATTTGTAAATCCCACACTTGTGTGTTTTACCCACCTGCCAAAGTTGTACGACAAACAGATTCTCCACAGTTGCGAGGTTGTTCAATAAAAACAGTATTATAAAACCCTCCCAGGATAGGCAAGCAGAGCTTTTTCTAATGTTATCATCGCATTTTTAAGGTCTTCGATTTTTAGCACATATGCAATTCGTACCTCGTTATAACCTTTGCCCGGAGTAGTATAAAACCCGCTGGCAGGAGCCATCATTACAGTTTGGTTGTTATACTCAAAATCGCTTAAAATCCACTCACAGAATTTTTCGCTATTATCAACCGGAAGTTTAACTATTGTATAAAATGCCCCTTTTGGCATCGGGCAAACCACGCCTTCAATTTTATTTAAAGCGGCAACCATATAGTTTCTGCGCTCGATATATTCATCGTAAACCTCGTCAAAATACTCCTTAGGCGTATCGAGCGATGCCTCACCGGCAACCTGCCCAAGCCCCGGAGGACTTAAACGTGCCTGTGCAAATTTCATTGCAGTGTTTAACACCTCTTTGTTTTTTGTTATTAATGCCCCAATACGGGTTCCGCACGAGCTGTACCGTTTTGAAACAGAGTCTATTAAAATCACATTTTGTTGAATATCACTTAGCATCATTGCCGAAAAATGGGTGTTGCCGTCGTAGCAAAACTCTCTGTAAACCTCGTCAGAATAGATATACAAGTCGTGTTTTTTTGCAATATCGGCAAGTTTTCGTAATTCGGCTTCGCTATACAAATAACCTGTTGGGTTACTTGGGTTACAAATCATTATGCCTTTGGTGTTTTCGGTAATAAGCTTTTCAAACTGCTCAATGGGTGGCAGTGCAAACCCATTTTCGATGGTTGCAGTAACCGGCACCAATTTTACGCCTGCTGTAATAGCAAAGGCAATATAGTTTGCATAAAACGGCTCGGGAATAATAACCTCGTTACCGGGGTTTAGCGTGCTTAAAAAGGCAAACACAATTGCTTCGGAGCCTCCGGTAGTAATTATTATCTCATCGTAATCAATATCAATATCTATATTTTTATAGTAATCGGCCATTTTTCTTCTATACGATTCATAACCTGCCGAATGGCTGTACTCAATTACTTTTTTGTCGTAATTTTTAATGGCATCAAGAGCCACTTCGGGGGTTTTAATATCGGGCTGTCCAATATTTAAGTGATAAACTGTTCGTCCTTTGCTTTTTGCACTTTCGGCAAATGGCACCAGCTTTCTTATTGGCGAAGCCGGCATTTCAATTCCTTTTCTCGATATTTTTGGCATGATGTTATGTTTTAATGTTTTATTGGAATATTACTGTTAAAATTTGTGTTCCGTTTTGTGATTTGTGTATTCGATTTGCTATCAATAACCGTACCTGTAATAGTTAATTTAATAGGTTTATCGGCAAAATTTGTATATACAAAAGCCGATTTATTAAATTCTCCGATTTCCGATGAATCGTATTTTATTTTAACTATGCCCTCCTTACCCTTTTTTATGGGTTTCTCTGTCCATGTTGGCAGTGTGCATCCGCATGATGTTGACACATGCCAAATCAATAGTGGTTGGTTGCCTCCGTTTTTCAGCTTAAACTTAAAAACTGTTTTTTCGTTTTGCCGGATAAAGCCAAAATCTTTTGCAACAGTATTAACAAAAACGGGTTGGTTTTTAATTGAAACCCATTTTGAATCGGCATCTTGACAAAAAACGGCAGAGCCAATCAATAAAAATGCTGTAAGTGCAATAAAAGTCTTCAATTTTTTTGAATATTAAAACTTAAAAATGAATGCATTTTGTTAAATCCCACGCTTATAGTTTTACCTGACTGCCAAAATTGTACGGCAGGCATATTTTCAGCAGCTTGTTTTAGTAAAATAATTCGGACTTTATAAACACCCTTTAATTGGTTTTATAGTCGTATTTTACCTCTTGTAAATCAAGGTTTGCTTTTACTATTTTTTGCTTCAAGCTCTCTTTGTATTCTACGGTAGCTTTAAAAATATCATCGTTGCCAACTCCTAGTATTTGTGCCGATAGTATTCCGGCATTTTGTGCGGCATTAACACCTACCGTTGCAACCGGAATACCCGGAGGCATCTGTAAAATCGAAAAAATAGAGTCTAAACCATCGAGAGTTGCATTAATTGGCACCCCAATAACCGGTATTGGTGTCATTGCAGCAATTACACCGGGTAAATGAGCTGCCATGCCTGCACCTGCTATAATAACCTTTATCCCCCTGTCGGCGGCCTCTTTTGCAAACACCTCAACTTGTTCGGGCGTTCGGTGAGCCGACAAGGCATTCATCTCAAAAGGTATTCTAAAATCGTTCAATATTTTTGCAGCCTTTTCCATTACCGGTAAATCCGATGTGCTACCCATTATTATGCTTACTTTTGGTTCCATCTGCTTGCTTTTTATAATTAATACAATGCCTTTTATTTAAAATATGTACTTTCGCAGCAAAATAAATTAAAATTTATTAATCAACCGCTTTTTAATTCAATTAATTGAAACATTTTTTATAAAATTATTATCGCACACAATTAATTAACAGAACATTAAATAAAAAATGATTTTTTCATGTTGTAAAAATTACCGCGATATTAAAATAATTCTAATTTTTGGGTGCAATTTTGTATTGTTTTTAAAACCTATTATTAGGCAAAAACACAACACAAATAAAGAAAATTCTTAAATACGTTTTATACACATGAAAGAGGTTCAGGTATTAGACAAAAAATTCGGAGTATCGATTCCCGAAAAGGAAATTCAGCAAGCCGTAAAAACAATGGCCCATAAAATGAACACCGACATGGCCGGCAAAGACGTTATTTTCCTCGGCATTTTAAACGGTTGTTTTATGTTTGCGGGCGATCTGTTTAAGCATATTAATTTGCCTTGCCAGATAACATTTTTAAAACTGGCATCGTACCAAGGCACAACATCGTCGGGTAAGGTAAAAAGGCTTATTGGCATTAATGAAAATATTGAAGGCAAAACGGTTGTTATTGTTGAAGATATTATTGATACCGGAAATACGCTTGAAAGTATTATTAAACAGTTAAAAGGTTATGAGCCGTCTGAAATAAAAATAGCAACTTTGCTATATAAACCCGAGGCTTATGAAAAAAAGATACCTATTGATTATGTAGGCTTTGAAATACCAAATGATTTTATTTTAGGATATGGCCTTGATTATGATGGCTTTGGCAGAAATTTAAGTGATATTTACACATTAATAAAATAAATACCTACGGTAATGTTTAACGTAATTATTTTTGGCCCTCCCGGCTCCGGTAAAGGAACACAATCGGAAAAAATTATTGAGAAATACAAGCTTAAGCACCTGTCAACAGGCGATTTATTAAGAAAAGAGAAAAAATCGGGCTCGGAACTTGGTGTTGAAATCGCAAAATTGATAAACCGCGGCGAGCTTGTCCCCGATGATATGGTTCAGAATATGGTTGAGGCTTTTATTATGGCCAACCGACACGAAAAAGGCTTTATTTTTGACGGTTTTCCTCGAACCGTAAGCCAAGCCGAATGGATAAGGACAATGCTTAAAAAAATTGATGCCAAAATAAATATTATGCTTAGTTTGGTGGTTGAAGAGGATGAACTAAAAAAGCGGATACTCGAAAGAGGGAAAAAATCAAACCGTGCCGACGACCAAAACGAAGAGATTATAAAAAACCGTATTAGAATATATCATCAAAAAACAAAGCCGGTAAAAGATTTTTTTGAAAAGCTTGGCAAATACAAACCCGTTGAAGGCACCGGCAGTTTAAACGAAGTGTTTGAAAGGATTTGCAGTGTTATTGATGGTGCAAAATAGTGCTTGCACGAAAGCTTAATAAATATAATTAATAGGGTTACCCATTTAGTTCTCAATGTCTTGATTGGATGATTTGTATTTAGTATAGATAGGAAATACTCAAAGCAACATTCAACAAAAATATTTAAAACAATGGCGTATTAATTATATTGGCACCCTATACCCCCGAATAAATTCAGATATTATTCTCATAAGGATACTATGTTGAAATATAGTGTTTATAGAATATATCAACTACCACAAAAATCTGTCTCGCTTTAGCGGAATTGTAGTAATAATTTTTTAAACTTTATTACTATGTCTTACTATTTGTCTTAGTTGCTTATTGCTATAAATTAAGCTCTTAAAGTTACATTGCAGGTATTAAACAATTAAATTTAAAACATTATGAAAAAATTTACTTTTATTTTAACCCTAATATTTTTATATGCAGGGCTATTTACCGCAAAAGGACAATGTGCTAATGAAGCAAATATTTTTTCATTCGCATTTGACGGAAAAAACTATGAGGTAGTTAAAGAATTAAAAACTTGGGAAACCGCTGCCGCTTGCGCTGTTGAAAGAGGCGGATATTTAGTTCATATTAATAGTGCCGGCGAACAAAGTGCTGTTTATAATGCTATAACCAACGGTGCGGCAATTCCAAATGATTATACAGATAGCCCCGACGGTGGAAGCGTTGCCTATGTTTGGATTGGCGCTACCGATAAAGCCGAAGAGGGAACATGGTTATGGGACGGCGACAACGACGGAAACGGAGTGCATTTTTATACAGGCATTGGCTACCAAGGCGGTGCAGCAATAGACGATTTATACATTAATTGGGGGCTTGCCAGCACGGGACCTGCCGAACCCGATAATTTTGCAAATCAAGATGCAGCAGGAATAGGTCTTGCACCATGGCCCGAAGGCTCGGGAGAATACGGACAGGCAAGCCAATGGAATGATATTAATGTTAGCAATCAATTATACTTTGTTATTGAATACGAAAGCGGTTCATCAATAAATCAAACACATTTTGATAACGAAATAGTTGTTTATCCAAACCCCGCATATAATGAAATTTCTGTTAAAAGCGCAAAAAATTACAACCTTACAATAACAAACATTTTAGGGCAAACTCTAATAACAAAGCGTTTAAATAACAATAACGAAACACTTGACATACAAAGCTTACAAAAAGGATATTATATTGTAAGATTGCAAAACAAAAGTTTTTCGAAAACATTCAACATTAAAAAACAATAGACTCTTTAACGCAAAACAACAATTGCTAATTGTGGGTGTCTAAAAAGTAGAATTACGGCTTTTTAGACACCTCTTTTTTTGCAATCATATTTTTGTTTTTTCCTGACAATATATTTTAAAACTGCTTAAAAATTCCACTTTAGCCTTGCAAAAGCCATATTCATGCCAATGCGTGTACCTTTTATTACCTCAATATTAAAATACTGGTAAATAATTGAAAAGGCAAGGTTGTTGGTTACAGACAAATCGAAACCGGGCATTAAAAAATAGCCCTTTTGGTCGGTGTAGTACATGCTTGCAACATAAACCGACAAAATTGGAGTAACCGGATAAGTTACGTTTGCAAAAAAGTTATATTGCGATATTGAGAGGCTTTTGGAGTTTTCAGGTGCCGAATAAAACTCGGTTAGCGAATTTGCCAAGGTTTTTTTGTCGTTATATAAAAATTCGGCCTGTATCATCAAGCTATTGCCAAAGCTATAGTCGCCCCCTATCGATGCAAGGAAAACGCCTGTTGTGTCGGCAAAATCTTTTTCGGGGTGATAGTACGTCATTTCACCCCGAAACGCAACCGATTTGATATTACCCTCCCAGCCTGTACCAACCACAAAATCATTACCGTTGGCATAACCGCCAAGAAACTGAAAATCGTAACTCCACTTGTTTAATTTTGTTAACCCCGCAATTGTGAGGTTGTTAGCACTATCGGCTTTAGCAACAAGTTCAACCGACGATGCCGCACCGGTATAATAAATTGCCCGCAATGCATCGGCGCCGGGTTTTTCCATATAATCAAAATCGTAATATGAATAAGCGTTAAAAATATCATTTGGATTCCACACCAATGTCCTTCCCCAATTTATGCGCTGCCTACCAAGCGACACCTCAAAATTGCCGTTCATATATTCAACATAAGCCCTGTCTATTTGGGTGTTAAGCAATGTGTTTTTTGTGTCGAACCAATTCCAGTTTAAATCGACAAAACCACGGTCTTTTGCAAAGTTTTTGGCATATTCGGGAACCATATCAACCGTTTCGCCCCATAAAAACTGGTTGCGGAATTGCAGGTGTACGGTAAAATTGTCGGTAGCATAATATGCCATGTTTATCCTATTGTGGAGTATATAATCCCAAGTAATATTGCTTGAGTCTTGTATAAAAGACGACGAACCCATTTGCGAAACATATCCATCAATGGTAAATTTATTTTGGCTTTGTGCCTTAACAAAAGTTAATATAATTACAGTTGCTATTAAAATATAGTGTTTCATCGGTTATTGTTTTTTTGCGATAAATAAATGGACGCTTCCAAAACCACCAACAGTAATATCTTTATAATCGAAATTATACTTTACCATTAATGAATTAATATCTTTAATAATATCTCCGAATTTTACCCACAATCTAACTATTAAATATCCTATTAGGTTTCTGTTTTTTGGATAATCAAAATCCACAAGGAGAAGCTTTCCTCCTTTTTTTAAAACTTTTTTTAATTCGCCCATTGCTTTTTCACCATCAGGATAACCGGTAAAAGCCATTGTATTTATTACCGTATCGAACGTATTATCTGAAAACGGAAGTTCTTCGACATTTGCTTTATATAATTTTGAATCTATTTTTTTTGATAGCATTTTTTTAGATGTAATGTTAAGCATCTTTTCATTATAATCAATTCCATAAATATCAAAATCATCTCTTGCATATTGTGTCATCAGGTAACCACTTCCAAAAGACACTTCTAATATTTTTTTGCCCTCGATATGCGGTATAACTTTTTTAATCCATTTTTTCCATAACGGGAACACTATCATAAAAGCATCGTACCCCTTGGCCATCCAATTATACTCTTTGTTCATCTTTTCCGTATATTCGGAATTAATGTTTGAAGTATCTGTATATTTTATCTTGTCGGGTTTTATTTTAAATATTTTCATA
>CAYQPP010000169.1:5053-8056 GCA_964419235.1 uncultured Bacteroidales bacterium | reverse complement strand
TCTTGTTCAAAACTAACATCCACTACGGGACCAATAATCTGAATAATTTTTCCAATATTTTTTGCCATTATGCCTGAAATTTATGTTTATTTTTAAATTTTACTTCTCTCTTTTAAGCAGGTTATTAGTCAATTCTAATAATTGTTGTTTTTTGCTATTTGATACTTCAATTTTATTTAAGCAATCAAATGCCTTTTGACTATAATACTCTGCTTTTTTTAATGTTATTTCACTAATATTTAATTCGTTATAAATTTTTTTTACTGATGCTATTTTTTCATCTTCATTAAATCCTGTTTTATTAATCCAGTAACTTAAACTCTCTTTTGTGTTGTTTTCTGCTTTCTCAAATGCTTTAATCAGCAGATATGTTTTTTTGTTTACCACAATATCGCCGCCTGTTTTTTTCCCAAACACTTTTGGGTTGCTATACACGTCTAACCAATCGTCTTTTAGCTGAAATGCCAACCCGAGGTTTATGCCAAATTCGTATAACAAATCGGCATATTTTTGCGGAGCGTTTGCTATTATTGCCCCAATTTTAAGGCTTGCCGCAAGCAATACCGATGTTTTTAGCCGTATCATTTCAATATATTCAGCTTCGGATACGTTGGTTTTGCTTTCAAACTGCATGTCGAACATTTGCCCTTCGCACACTTCTGATGCTGTTTTTGAAAATAGTTGCAACGTGCTTCGCAAACAATAATCGGGAGCTGTGCAAACAAGCTTGTAAGCTTCAATCATCATTGTATCGCCCGATAATATGGCTGTGTTTGCATCCCATTTTTCATGCACGGTTGGCAAGCCGCGCCTAACAGGCGCATTATCCATAATGTCGTCGTGCAAAAGGGTAAAGTTATGAAAAACCTCTAACCCAATAGCAGGCAATATTGCTTTATCAATATTTTCAGAGAACATTTGGCAAGCCAACAGTGTTAGCACCGGACGAATCCTTTTGCCATTTGAATTTAGTGTATATGTTATGGGGTTATACAACTCGGCGGGCGGGTTTTTAAACTCCAGTTGCCGAATATGTTTTTCAATTACCTCTGTTAACTTTTCGGTACCTAACATATTTCAAAATTCACTTTTAAAAAGAACATTTTAATAATTTATATACTTTAAACACAAGTGTCTAAAAACTCAAATAAGCCTATATCCAATATTTTTTTTATGCCGTCTTCTAAGGCAATAAGCTCTTTATTCAATAGTAATTTCATGTCTGAATTGTCGGGTTGCCTGCGTTTCATATCACCCTCTTTTAAAGGTTCAACATGCACAATTTTCGATTTTGACCTTGTCAACCGTATTACCGTTTCAGCCAAACTTAAGATGGTAAATTCCCTATTACCACCAATGTTAATAACATCGTTTACAAATTGGTTATTATAAAAAGTTTTAAGGCAGGCATCAACGTTATCGTCAACGTAGCAAAATGTACGCGTCTGTTTTCCATCGCCATAAATGGTAATGTTTTTGTCGTTTGTTGCAGCCAAAATAAATTTGCTGATAACAAAATCGCGGCTCTGTTTAGGCCCGTATGTATTAAAAAACCTAAAAATTGTATAATCTAAACCATACTCCTGTTTATACGATTTTAGGAACGCCTCGCCAACATTTTTTACAATTGCGTAAGGCAACCGGCTGTTCAATGGTGTTGTGTAAACGTTTTGCGGTATCTCAACAGGGTCGCCGTAAATTTCTGACGATGATGAGAAAAAAATTCGTTTTACGGTGGTATTTTTCGATAATGATAAAATATTTTTGATGCCGTCAATGTCTTTTAAAACACTAACCGGATTTTCTTGTGTGCGGATAACCCCCACAAGGGCGGCAAAATGAAATACATAGTCAAACTGATATGCTGTCATTATTGGGGCCATATCGGTTAATACGTTTACGTCGCACTTGATAAAACGCCAGTTTGTGGTTGGCAAATCCGGCAATTTACCTTTGTCGCCTGTACTTAAATTATCGACAATAACAACATAGTTGTTTTTATCTAAAATAAGTTTTTCGGCTAATGCGCTCCCTATAAAGCCTGCCCCTCCGGTTACTAATATTTTTGGCATTTCGTTTTATTTATTATCTATTAATAAAGTAACATTACTGTTTTGTATTATCCTTTTAATGCTTCGGCACCGCCTACAATTTCAAGTATTTCGTTTGTTATTGATGCCTGCCTTGCTTTGTTGTATTGCAGATTCAGGCTTCGCAATAAATCGGTGGCATTATCGGTAGCCATGTGCATTGCTGTCATTCGTGCGCCGTGTTCGGCTGCGTGCGAATCTAATAGTGCTTTATAAAACTGTATTTTTAACGATTTTGGAATCAGCTCTTTTACAATACTGTTTTTTGACGGCTCAAACAGATAGTCAACAGCCGGCTGTTTTGTGATATTTTCTGTTTTAACAATAGGTAAAAACTGTTCAACCTTTAGATTTTGTGTAGCGGCATTTTTAAATTCGTTATATATTAAAAAAACCTTATCGTATTTTTCTTTAACAAAATCATCCATAATTGCTTCAACCACAGGCGACACGTGTTCAAAATCGAGATTGCCGTATATGTCGTTATGGTGCGATACGTTGAACCCCAACCTTTTAAAAAAATCGAATGAGTTTTTGCCTATTGCCAAAATATCGAGGTTTTTGCTGTTATGCTGTTCGCTATAATCGGATTGTATCAATAGGTGTGCCTGTTTGTTTACGTTAGCGTTAAAACCACCGCATAAGCCTCTGTTTGAATTAATGGTTACCAAAAGTATTTTATTGAAACCCCTGTCAACAGAATATGGATTATCTTCTTGCGAATCGAGGCTGTCGCTTAAGCTGCCAAGTATTTCAAATAACTTATCGGCATAAGGCCTTATGCGCATAACAGCCTCTTGAGCCTTGCGCAATTTTGCAGCAGATACCATTTTCATGGCATTGGTAACCTGCCGGGTTGTTTTTACCGAACTCATTCGGGTTCGTATTTCCTTTAAGTTTGCCATTTATTATT
>CAYQPP010000169.1:0-4953 GCA_964419235.1 uncultured Bacteroidales bacterium | reverse complement strand
GTCGGTTAGTTTTCCGGCTTTTAACTCCTCCAACACGTTTTTATGCTTCATCTCCATCCTGTCAAGGTACTCCTCTTCAAAATCTTTAACTTTTTCGACAGGTATATTATTGAGAAGCCCTTTTACACCGCAATAGATAATTGCCACCTGTTTTTCAACCGGCATTGGTGCATATTGCCCCTGTTTAAGTATATCAACATTTTTGCGCCCTTTATCTAAAACAGCCATGGTGGCGGCGTCTAAATCGGAGCCGAATTTTGAGAATGCCTCTAATTCGCGAAATTGTGCTTGGTCGATTTTTAATGTACCGGCAATTTTTTTCATTGATTTAATTTGGGCATTACCTCCCACGCGCGAAACAGAGATACCTACGTTAATTGCAGGTCGTACGCCCGAGTTAAACAAGTCCGACTCTAAAAATATCTGTCCGTCGGTAATCGAGATTACGTTTGTTGGAATATATGCCGAAACGTCGCCGGCTTGGGTTTCAATAATCGGTAGTGCTGTTAATGAGCCTCCGCCCTTAACCAACGGTTCGCCATTTTCATCTTTTGCATTTGCCAATACAGGGGGTAAATCGTTCATTTGACGGGCAACAACATCCGATTCAATAATTTTTGCAGCACGCTCTAACAAGCGGCTGTGTAAATAAAATACATCGCCCGGGTATGCCTCGCGGCCCGGTGGGCGGCGCAACAATAGAGAAACCTCGCGGTATGATACCGCCTGTTTTGATAAATCATCGTAAATAACAAGTGCTGAGCGTCCTGTGTCGCGGAAAAATTCGCCAATTGCCGCTCCGGCAAAAGGTGCATTAAATTGCATTGCGGCCGGGTCCGATGCGGTTGCCATAACTATTACTGTATAGTCCATTGCCCCGTGTTTTTCGAGGGTTTTGGCAACGTTTGCCACGGTAGAGCCTTTTTGCCCTATGGCCACATAGATACAGAAAACGGGTTTGCCTGCATCATAAAACTCTTTTTGGTTAATTATGGTGTCAATTGCAATTGCTGTTTTTCCGGTTTGGCGGTCGCCAATAATCAGCTCGCGTTGTCCACGACCAATTGGTGTCATTGCGTCAATTGATTTTAAACCGGTTTGCAGGGGTTCTTTTACGGGTTGGCGGTAAATTACGCCGGGGGCTTTTCGCTCTAAAGGCATCTCAAAAAGTTTGCCTTCGATAGGACCTTTGCCGTCAATAGGCTCTCCAATTGTGTTAATAATACGCCCTAATAACCCTTCGCCAACATTTATTGAGGCTATGCGCTTGGTTCTTTTTACGGTGTCGCCTTCTCTAATCCCTTCTGACGGGCCTAAAACCACTACGCCAATATTATCCTCTTCAAGATTTAGCACAATTCCTTTAATTCCATTCTCAAATTCAATCAGTTCGTTCGATTGAGCTTGTGACATGCCGAAAATACGTGCAATACCATCGCCAATGGTTAAAACGGTGCCAACTTCTTCGAGTTCGCTTTCTGATTTAAATCCTTCAAGCTGCTGCTTTAAGATTGAGGAAACTTCTGAAGGTTTAATATCTGCCATAATTATATAATTTTATTTAGTCTTTTGTTCACAATTTCAAGTAAAATAGTGTTGTTAACTGATGTTTGTGAATTAAAAATTTTAATTAATATATTGTTATAAACAACTCTAAATAGTTAGTTTTTAAACTGTTTTCATAATAAGCTCGCGCTTAATTTTATTCAATTTGCTTGACACGCTTGCATCAATTTGCTGGTCGCCCACCCTAAGGACAAAGCCTCCGATTAAATCGCTGTTTTCGGCGGTGGTTAACTCTACCTCCGATTTAAACACCTCTGATATTACTTTTGCTATTTGCTTTTTCAGTAAATCATCAATTGCAAATGCGGTGGTAACCTTTGCTGCTTTTATTCCTTTATGGTTTCTGTATTTGTCGATAAAATTTCGGCATATTGCAGGAATGTGCATTTCGCGCTTGTTGTCGGTAATCATTAAAATAAAATTGAGCGATAGCTCTTGAATATTACCTTTAAATATTTTTGTAA
This sequence comes from uncultured Bacteroidales bacterium, assembly GCA_964419235.1. Lineage (GTDB taxonomy): Bacteria > Bacteroidota > Bacteroidia > Bacteroidales > SZUA-534 > GH45. The sequence goes on along the minus strand of CAYQPP010000169.1, from coordinate 2,923 downwards.
AAAGAATCTTCTTTTTTGATGTTTTTACCACCGGACTTTCAAGCAGTAGTTGTATATCGTGTTGGTTTATTGCCGAGGCAATAGTCTCAATATCCTTTTTTAATTTGTCGAGTTGGTTTTTTTCCAGTCCCAACTCAAAAAAGGCCTTTGCATAACGTACTGCTATTTTGCTTTCGTTCATTATTGTGCTAATTAATGTTTGTTTTGTTCAACAAATCCTCAATTAATACCTTTTGGCTTTTGCTGTCGCTAAGCTCTTTTGAAAGTATTTTTTCGGCTATTTCGATTGATAGTGATGCAACTTGATTTTTAATGTCGTTTATTGCTGCCCTTTTTTCATTTTCGATGGCAAGTTTTGCCGATGCTATAATAGTGTCGGCTTCATTTTTTGCTATGTTTTTTGCTTCAATAATTGTTTTGTCTTTTAGGCTGCGTGCTTCTTTAAGTATCTCATCGCGTTCAACGCGTGCTTCATTAAGAATTTGCTCGTTATCAGCTTTTAGCTTTGCCATATCTTCTTTTGCTTTTTCGGCAGAAGCTAATGCGTCGGCAATGCTGTCGTTGCGCTCGTTTACTGCATTCAATATCGGTTTCCATGCATATTTTTTCAGTAAAATAAGCAGTAGGATAAAAATTAATACAGTCCAAAAAATTAATCCAAAGGCCGGTGTAACTAAATCCATAATATTATAATGTTTATTATTAAAAGTGCCTGTAATTATTTAATCCCACACCTGTGGGTTTGTTTACCGCAGCTTGCAGCAAAACACAATATTTTATATAAGATACCTCGTATGCTTGCAGCGAGGTTGTTTATTTACCCAAATTGTGCTGTTGCGCCCATAAACAATAGTATTTAGTATAAAATACTATGCAGAGGTTATGCGGTTTTAAAAAATTTCCTGCAACCAACCGTTGCAGGAAATTCAGCATTTTACTTAGCTACCATTATGGCAACAACCACGGCAAAAAGCGCAACACCCTCAACAAGGGCTGCGGCAATAATCATAGTTGTTTGAATTTGAGAATAAGCTTCGGGCTGACGTGCAATGGCGTCCATTGCCGAACCGCCAATTCTACCAATACCAATACCAGCGCCTATAACGGCTAATCCGGCACCTAATGCAGCAATTGAAATTCCAGTCATAATTGTTTAATTTAATTTATTAATTTGTTTAATTTATAACTTCGGTAAATATAAAATTAATGATGCTCTTGTACTGCCATACCAATGTATAGCGCTGAGAGCAACGTAAAAATATATGCTTGTAATATGGCTACCAGCAGTTCGATAATATCGATAAATAATACAAACCCAACCGACAGCGGCGATATAAAAATAGTTTTAAATATAAATATTAGCGAAATAAGGCTGAGCACTATAATATGTCCGGCTGTTATGTTTGCAAACAGACGAATCATTAATGCAAATGGTTTTGATATTACACTTATAAGTTCAACAGGCACCATAATAAATAGTAGCCATTTTGGTACAGGCGGTGCTATAATGTGTCCCCAATAAGCTTTGTTTCCGCTAAAGTTTGTTATTAGCATGGTAAACACTGCAAGTGTTAATGTTACGGCAATATTTCCGGTAACATTTGCGCCGCCGGGTAATATCGGTATTATACCAAGCATGTTGTTAAACCAGATAAAGAAAAACACGGTTAATAAAAAGGGTACGTATTTTTTATATTTATCGCCCTGTATGTTTGGTTTTGCTATATCGTTAACAACAAACAAAACTATTGGCTCTAAAAAGCCCTGAATGCCGCGCGGTATTTTATTTCCTTTATACATACGCGCCATTGTTATAAAAACCACTAAAAGCAATATTGCTGAAAAAATCATGGCGGCAATATTTTTTGTTATCGATATATCAATGGGTTGTACGTTTGTTGGGTGGTGGTGTTCGTCAAAGTTCAGTTCGCCGTTTGATGACACATAAATTTTATCGTGGTATAAGATATATTCATTGTCGCCTCTGTATGTTGGGTATTTGTTCCCTTGTCTTGACACGCTTGAATGGCCTTCATGAAATTCGGACGACATAAAAATATCGAGCTGTCCTTTATAAAAAACTATAATAGGAAGGGGTATGCCTATTGGCTTAACCTCGCCTGTCTCTTTATTTGTTATATCAAACAGGTGCCAATTGTGTGCATCGCTAATGTGGTGCATAATTACTTCAGAGGCATTAAATTCTTCTTCTTCTGCAATATTTGTGGTATCGCCATTGGCATGATGCCCTTCGTTTGCAATAGAGCTTAAGGTAAAAAGTAGAATAGAAAATATTGTTATAACTCTTTTCATTAGTTTATAATTTATTGTTTGGCAAACAGTTACAATCATGTTCAAATCCGTATGAAATTATTATTTCCAACATTATCGGTTCATACGTTTATAATTAATTTTTAAACAACAATAATACATTAAAGTTCAATTTACAAAGATTAAAAAATCATTTTAATAATTTGTTATATAACAGTTTTAAAATTATTGATTATTTAGAGTTTAAACTATTGACTTTATGAAGTACTATTTAGCATGTTTTTTACAATAAAAACCACTTCGAAAACAAGCGTTGCAAAATATACAACCATAAAGTTTAAAACTACGGGCAACGAGCTTGTTGCCGAAAGCATATAGGGCCATAAATACAATATACAAATGCCCATTTTAAGCAAGCTTAAAGCTGTAAATAGTAGCCCTGCGTGTTTTGCCCATTTTTTAAATAGCCATTTTAGTGCAATAAAATGCACCAAATTCAATAGTATCAAAAAGCTATATATCTCAAACACCATTTTTATTGATATGCTCAAAAAACCGGGTACTGCCCTGTAAACCATAAAATGCAATACAAACAGTACCGCCATTAGTATGATTAAGTTTAAACTGTATTTTTTAAGATTTAGAACCATTT
>CAYQPP010000168.1:6044-8064 GCA_964419235.1 uncultured Bacteroidales bacterium | reverse complement strand
TATTGATTTTCACTTCACCAATTTTAATAATTTTGTATTTAATACTTGCAACCGTATTCCATAAAATGATTTTAAAAGAGGAAAAATATTTACAATCGGTTCATGGGGTTATATATGATAACTATAAAAGGAAAACAAATAGATATTTTACAATAAAGTGATAAAGCACAACAAAGGTGTATAAACTTTATTGACAACTATATATTATCGACAATACTATGGCAAAAAAACTAAAGCGCAAATTTGTAAACCAAAACCTTGTTATTAATTCATATAACGACATTAAACCCTATTTTGATGACTTGAAAATAAGGCAATTAACTACTCAAAAAGTTATATGGCAATGGCTGCTCGACCGTAGCGAGCTCGAAAGTATTTTAAGCGAAGAGTTGGCGTGGCGCTATATAAAAATGAATTGTAATACTGCCGATAAAGGTTTGGCAGAGCATTTTAATGTTTTTATTACCGAAATTGAACCCGAAATATCCAGAATCTCAAACATATTAAACAAAAAGATTTTTGCCGACGAGGTAATGTCAAAGGTTGACAGGTCGAAACTTTTTACGATAATAAGAGAACTAAAAAAAGACATTGAACTTTTTAGGGAAGAGAATGTGCCCATTGAGGCCGAATTGCAGCAGATGGAGCAAGAGTACGGAGTAATTACGTCGAAAATGCTGATTAATTACAATAACGAGGATATCACGCTGCAAAAGGCATCGAACTATTTAAAAGAGAACGACCGGAATATCAGAAAAGAGGTGTTTTTATTAATAAACGAGCGCAGGTTGCATGATTCTGAAAAAATAGATACGCTTATTGCAGGGCTGATAAAGCTACGCCATAAAATTGCAATCAACGCAGGATATGATAATTACCGCGATTACAAGTTTAAAAGCATGGGGCGCTTTGATTATGGTGTTGACGACTGCAAACAATTCCATACTGCTATTGCCGAAGCGGTAAAACCTTTAATTGATGAATTGCATATTGAGCGTAAAAACAAATTGGGTTTAAATACACTTAAACCTTGGGATTTAGATGTGGATGAGGATAATTTGCCACCATTAAAACCATTTAATAATGCCGATGAGCTTATAAAAAAGGCCATCCTTATTTTTCGCGACCTTGAACTTGAGTTTGGCATGTTTCTTAACGAAATGAAAAGTTTGGGGTATCTTGATTTGGAATCGAGGAAGAACAAAGCCCCCGGAGGTTTTAATTATCCTTTGCACGAAAGTAACGTGCCCTATATTTTTATGAATGCAACAGGTAATTTGCGCGATGTGGTAACCATGCTTCACGAGGGCGGACATGCAATGCATGCTTATCTTTGTGCCGACCTTGAACTTGTTGATTTTAAAGAACCACCGGCCGAGATTGCCGAGTTGGCATCAATGAGCATGGAGCTTATTACAATGGATTATTGGCATTACTTTTTTGACAATGACGAAGATCTTAAACGTGCAAAACGCATTCATTTAGAAGATGTTTTAACCGTGCTGCCTTGGGTAGCTACCATTGACAAATTTCAGCATTTTTTATATGAAAACCCGAACCATACAGATGAAGAAAGAACAGCGGCGTGGTTGCAAATCTCAAAAGAGTTTGGAAGTAGTGTAATTGATTATACCGGATTAGAGAAGTTTAAGGAAAACCAATGGCAAAAGCAGCTTCATATTTTTGAGGTGCCTTTTTACTATATTGAGTATGCAATTGCACAGTTGGGGGCAATTGCCGTTTGGAGAAACTTTAAAGAGGATAAAAAGCAGGCTATCGGTAACTTCAAAAAGGCTTTAAAAATGGGATATACCGCACCCATTCCGCACGTATATAAACAAGCCGGTATTGAGTTTAATTTTAGCAAGAAATATATTCAAGAATTAATGGATTTTGTAAAAAGCGAATTAGATAAGCTCAATCTTACATAAGAGTTTATCCTGTTTGCCGGTAGGGTGGGAGCTTTCCATTAAAAGCCTGTTTCGCTTTAGCGGACAAGTCTCGCTTTAGCGGATAAGTC
>CAYQPP010000168.1:0-5944 GCA_964419235.1 uncultured Bacteroidales bacterium | reverse complement strand
AAGTCTCGCTTTAGCGGATAAGTCCCGCTTTAGCGGATACGTTGTAGAACAAAAAAAAACTTTTTTTGGTTTTTGATTTGCAAATTTTCATAAAATATTTTAGGTTTGTTGTTCTAATAGGGATAAAAAAGTGATATGGGAGAATTCAAAGAAGTTAAGCTTAAAGGAGTAACTGACCCTGTTGAGGTAAGTGAAGATGGGACTATTGTTAGGTTTCATGGTAAAGAGGTAAACCAGCATATAATTAAAACCTCAAAAAACAGTAGCGGCTATAAGGCTGTTAGTATTCAAGGTAAAAGCTTTTACGTTCATAGGGTAGTTGCCGAGGCATATATTTTTAACAAGCATCCAATTGCAAAAAAATATGTGCTGCATAAAAATAACGACCTTTCAAACAACCATCACTCTAATTTAATGTGGGGTACAAGCAAAGATTTGTATGCCAAAAACAGAATGATTCTTGATGATGGTGGCGAAAAATACAGGGGCAGTTCAACTATATCGTACGATGAGGCTGTTAAAATTGCAAAAAGGCTTGATAATGGTGAATTTGCAAAGGATATTTGCGTTGAATATGGAGTGTCAGAAATGTCTATTGCACGAATAAGGAAACGTTATTGTAAAGCAAAAAATGCATCGCCACGCTATAACCGTGAAATAAAAGCTACTGTATTTAAGTTGGCACAAAAGTACTCGGCATCTGAAATTGCTAAAATAACAGGATTATCATACCATACAGTTTACCGTTGGGTAAAAAAAATTAAAGAAGATAAGAAAAAACCTGTGTTTTATTACTAACCTGTAATTTTTTTGGCTTCATTCCATATTTTTTCCATATCTTTTAATGGCATTGTTTTTAAGTCAATGCCTTGTTTTATGGTTTTGTTTTCAAGGTAATTAAAGCGTTTTATAAATTTCATGTTTGTGCGCTCCAAGGCATTTTCAGGGTTAATGCCGTATAATCGGGCGGCATTTACCAAACTAAAAAGCAGGTCGCCAAACTCCTGTTCGGCATTTAAAGAGCTTGAGTCAGCTTTAAGTTCAACTTCAAGTTCATTTATCTCTTCGGTAACTTTTTCCCAAACTTGGTCGCGCTCATCCCAGTCAAAACCTACACCACGCACCTTGTCTTGTATCCGGTGGGCTTTAATTAAAGCCGGCAACGATTTTGGCACTCCCTGCAATACCGTTTTGTTTCCGCCCTTCTCTTTTAGTTTTAATTTTTCCCAGTTTTCCAACACTTCTTGGGCACCGCTCACTTTTGCATCTCCAAAAATATGGGGGTGGCGGTAAATCAGTTTTTTGTTGATACCCTCTATTACGTCCGAAATATCAAAAGCACCTTTTTCGGAGCCTATTTTGGCATAAAACACAATATGGAGCAAAATATCGCCCAACTCCTTTTTTATCTCAAGCAGGTCGTTATCAATAATGGCGTCGGCAAGCTCGTAGGTTTCTTCAATAGTAAGGGTGCGTAGGCTTTCAAGCGTTTGTTCTTTGTCCCACGGGCATTTGGTGCGCAGTTCGTCCATTATTTCCAAAAGCTTCCCAAAACTCTCTTTATGCTTTTTAATCATACAGTTAACTTATTTTAAATATTTTCAACCGTCCATGCCGAATATGGAGATATGCACCATTTTGTAAGCTTGGTTTTAAACTCGATATTGGTGGCCGATTTCATAAATTTGTTTAACGCCCCCTCGGTTTTCCAGATGGTATAAATATGAAAGTTGAAATCTTCGTCTAAATCGGCAAAACAATCGGCATGGTGATTGTTTTTAAATGCTATTGCCTCGCACAAAAAGGTGCGTATATAGACTTTAAAATCCTTAATATTTTCCGATTTGATTTTTGCTTTGACTATACGTGTAATCATTTGAATTTAATTGTAACTGGTGAATTAATTTTAATGTCGATAAGCTCGGCAATGCGTCCGTTGCGGATAGCTATCTCTAATAATCCCAACGAATTAAAAAGGGCAAGTATTTCACCTACCTCTACCTCTGAGTAGTTTTTGCTTAACTTGTTGGTGCTGTAGGTTTCACTTTTTACGGTTATAATAAATTTTCGTTTTTTGCCAACTTGGTTAAATAGCTCTTTGCTGATATTGGTAATAATGTTTTGGTACGAATCAATGTAAATTACATTGCCTGTAATATCATTTTCGTCAATTGCGGGCATAAATTGCACATGGCGGTATTGGCTTGGCAGCTCAGGTCCCAACTGCTCCATTGTTCCGCCATTTGCTAATATTGATGCAGCTTCGGCAAATATTGTCAATTCAGGAAACGAGCTGTTTTTTATAGTGTCGGTATCTTCAATTTTTACAATTTTATCGGGTTTTTCGGTAAACATTAAACTAAAAATACCGCTTGCGGTGCCCAAAAAAAATTGCCCCTTTATTTTTAGGCATATTGGTGGGTGTTCGGTTGTCGGGTCGCTGTTAATGCCAACCAAATGTATTGTTCCCTTGGGGTAAAACGAAAAAGCATTCCGCAGCACAAAAGCTGCCTGAGCATATTTAAAACTATCAATTTTGTGTGTAATGTCAACAACTGTAATGTCGGGGCATTTACTATAAAGCAGCCCTTTTATAGCTCCTGTATAAAAATCGTCGTTATGCCAGTCTGTTGTTAAAGTAATTATTGACATATAGGTTAAAAACTGCTTTATTGATTGACAAATGTAATGGAAATTTTAATTATTATAAGCAGGAGCATAATATTTCCGCACGATATAATTTTGAACAATACTTGTAACACCACTCTTTGGGTGGCAAAACAAATAATAAAACCATCCGTAAGGTGGCGTTACGTCGTAAAAAAACAAATTTATTATTTACATTTAGGTTTGCTTACCAACTACTGCAACTCTTTAAGCTGCAAGCATGCTCGAAGGTGGCTGTTAGTCAACCTCAAAGTGTTTGCAAAACCTTTGGTAAGGCAGCAACGGTTTGCCAACATTAAAAAAGAGTACAACCTCAATTTGTATTTTCCTGCATAATTTTTTTAATCGGGTTACCCATTTAGTTCTAAAAGTCTTGATTGGATGATTTGTATTTGTAGGTCAAATGTTCAATAAACAACATTCAACAAACAATAATAAAGTAAACAACAAAAATATTTAGAGTAATGGTGTGTTAATTACATTGTCTGATTGTTAAGTAGTTATACGATTATAGTAAATATTATTCATTAAAAATAATACTAATAAATACAATTTAATGTTGAAAATTGAAAATTGAGATGTGACTTAAATGGGTAACCCTATTTTTTAATAAGAGCTAACAGCCGATATATGGTTAAAGTATTATTTTAATTAACTACTTTTGTAGTATATTATATTCGCAAGCTATAAATTAATAGTTTGTTTTGATTTAATGCATTTATATTCAATGAGATAAAGAATTTTAATTGAACAGCGTGAAATCATAAATATCTTTAAAATATATTATATTTATAATAATTAATTCCTGCATTATGCAGGTTAAACTAACTAAAAAGGCTACATAACATAAATGACAGAAAAAATATTACACATTGAAGCTATAGACCCTATTGAGCTGCTTGGGGTAAACAACTCAAAATTAGAGATAATAAAAAGGGCTTTTCCAAAGGTTCAGCTTGTGTCGCGCGGACACGAATTAAAAGTAATAGGAGAGGAGAGGTATATAACTGAATTTGAGGCAAAACTAAAGGATATAATCAGTTTTTTCGATAAGTTTAACAGGTTGTCTGATGATGATATTTTGCAAATATTGAATGCCAATAAACCCAATAGCGCAAAACATGATAATATTGACGATTTAATCCTTTTTGGAAATCATGGCAAACCTATTAGGGCGCTAACAAAAAACCAGAAAGCGTTAGTTCAAAAAAGCTATAAAAACGATATGCTTTTTGCGTTGGGACCTGCCGGCTCGGGAAAAACATATACTGCTATTGCACTTGCGGTAAGGGCACTCCGAAACCGAGAGGTAAAAAAAATAATATTAAGTCGCCCCGCAGTTGAGGCAGGCGAGCGGTTGGGTTTTTTGCCGGGTGATTTAAAAGAAAAAATAGACCCTTATCTGCAACCGCTTTACGACGCCTTAAATGATATGATTCCGCCAAAAAAACTTGAAAACTATATTGAAGAGGGTATTATTCAAATTGCACCTTTGGCATTTATGCGCGGGCGCACGCTCGACAATGCTTTTGTTATTTTAGACGAAGCGCAAAACACAACCCTTCTGCAAATGAAAATGTTTTTAACCCGTATGGGAATGAACGCAAAATTTATAATAACCGGCGACATTACTCAGGTTGACCTGCCTAAAATTAAAGATAGCGGCATGGTACAGTCATTAAAAATATTAGATAAAATTGACGGGATTAGCGTGGTTGAATTAGACGAAACCGATATTGTGAGGCACAAGCTCGTTAAGGCAATAGTTAAGGCATATGAAAAACACGGACAATAGCAATTCGGCAATAATAAATATTTTGGCAAATTAATAACTTAATAAAAATGGAAAAAGCAATTGTAAAAACAGATTTTAGATTCCCAAACCAAAAAAGCGTTTATAAGGGTAAGGTGCGCGATGTATATAATATTAACGACGATTACCTTGTAATGGTGGTTTCTGATAGGATTTCGGCATTTGATGTGGTGTTGCCAAAAGGCATTCCTTACAAAGGGCAAGTGTTAAACCAAATTGCGGCTAAATTTTTAGATGCAACAGCCGATATTGTACCAAATTGGAAAATGGCAACACCCGACCCAAATGTTACGGTTGGTATAGCCTGCGAACCTTTTGCTGTTGAAATGATTGTGCGGGGATACCTAACAGGCAGCTCATGGAGGCTTTACAAAAACGGTGGGCGCGATATTTGCGGGGTTCAGTTGGCCGAAGGCCTAAAGGAGCACCAAGCATTCCCCGAGCCTATTTTAACGCCAACCACAAAAGCCGAGCAGGGCGAGCATGACGAAAATATTTCGCGCGATGAAATTATTAAGCAAGGGCTGGTTTCGGAAGAGGACTATGTGCAACTTGAGAAATACTCGTTGGAGCTATTTAAAAGAGGCAGTAAAATTGCAAACGAAATGGGACTTATTTTGGTTGACACAAAGTATGAATTCGGAAAAAAAGACGGTAAAATTTACCTGATTGACGAGATTCACACCCCCGATTCGTCGCGGTATTTTTATGCCGACGGCTATGCCGAGCGTTTTCTTAAAGGCGAAAACCAAAAGCAGCTTTCAAAAGAGTTTGTCCGCGAATGGCTTATGGAGAACGATTTTCAGGGTAGAGACGGCGACAAACTGCCCGAACTGACAGAAAGCTTTATAAACAAGGTGTCGATGAGGTATATCGAATTGTACGAGAGTATTACCGGAAATAAATTTGAAAAAGCCGATTTAGGCTCGGTAAGCGAACGTATCGAGAAAAATGTTACCGATTATTTGAATTCTTTGTAAAATTATAGTTCACGGTATTGCACGGTAATAAAAATATTATACTTTTGCACACCGTTTTGAGAATGTCATTTAAAATACAGCCGTATTTAACACGGCTGTATTTATTAAGCCGATGTAGCTCAGTTGGTCAGAGCAGCTGATTTGTAATCAGCAGGCCGTGGGTTCGAATCCCTCCATCGGCTCAAAAAAAGTTTTAACATGTATTGCACAGCAGCTTAATAAGTTGCACATATTTGGGGAGATACCAAAGTGGCCAACTGGGACAGACTGTAACTCTGTTGTCGTATGACTTCGCAGGTTCGAATCCTGCTCTCCCCACCAAGCTGTAGAAGCATAACATAAAACTTGTATTTTAGGTTTTCCGAAAAATTCGGAGGTTGTTGACTACGGCTTATTGTTAGTTAAAGTTCTTACTTTTATTGAGATATTATAAGCGGGAGTAGCTCAGTTGATAGTCCGCCGTGGCGGATTCCAAGCTGAGGGT
>CAYQPP010000167.1:0-8080 GCA_964419235.1 uncultured Bacteroidales bacterium | reverse complement strand
TGTGCTGCATGATTGGTGATATTTAAAGTTCGGAATCGCTCAATTTAGGTAATAATCATTATAAAGCAATATCAATCTATTTATTTTAGGCAATATTATTCGATTAATATTATAAATTATGTCAAAACAATTGAGTGTTAAATGTTTAGTTAAAACCTTGCCCCGCTTTAGCGGATGGTTAAAAGTATAAACAGATGGAAGCGCTGACCAAAACAGGTTTTATTGTAATTACAGGGCCCGAGTCAACAGGAAAAACGGAGCTGGCAAAACAACTGGCAACTCATTTAAAATGCAGTTGGGTACCTGAGCTGTCGCGCAATTATATTGCAAATTTAAACCGCCCTTATAAATATTCTGACGTTGAGGATATTGCAAAAATGCAAATAGCCCAATTAAATGAGGCTATTCAAAATAGTTCAAAACTTGTAATTTTTGATACAGGTTTAATAATTACAAAAGTTTGGTTTGATGTTGTTTATAAAAAATGCCCTAAGTGGTTGGTGTCAGCCATTGACAAAATGCCAAAAGCCCTACATCTGCTGTGCGATACCGATATTCCTTGGGTAGCCGACTCAGTTCGCGAAAACGGCGGCAAAATGCGCCAAAAACTTAGTAGTATCTATATAAATGAGTTTGAAAAGTTTGGGTTGCCTTACGTTTTAGTGTCAGGTACCGGTAAGCTACGCCTTGCTAATTCATTAAAAATATTAAACGATTTTAAGATAATTTGATCAAAATAATTCTTTGAGGCTTTGCCTCGGGGTTCCATATATTCTCCCCTAATTTTTAGGGGAGATATCAACCGGCAATTGCTGGTTGATAGAGGGGTAAAATAATGAAAATTCGATTTTCAGCTTTTAGGTTGAAATAAAGTTGTGTAATACCCTTCTGTTACGGAGATAGTCAACTTTAAGAATGTTCTTTATTTTGCATGAAATGGGCTTGATGTTTTTTTGTAAGTGGCACTATATATCTTTAATAGGCTTATTATATGCAGCTTTTATAAAATCAAGGTTGGCATCATCAAGCAATTTTTTAATTGATTTAAGGTTTGGTTCATTTTCATCAATAAATGAATACTCGGAGCCTATTTTGTTTAAATTGTCGAGCACCTCAAAAATGGTTAGGTTTTGGATAGCCTTTGCCGGCAAAAATGCGGGTTCTTTTGAGTGTTTGCTTGGTGTTTCAGCCAAAATGCGACTGTCAACCAATTCGTAAACCAACTGCCTAACCAGTCTTACCGGCAGTTTTAACCGTTCCGAAATATCTTGTGCCGATAGTGGCAGCTCTCCTTTTTCAAAGTTTTTTATTATAAGGTGTGTTAAATATAAGGTAATCAGGTTTTGTGTTTTTATGCTAATGCCTTTTATGTCGCTTTCGTACTCATATTGGTGATGGTTTTGGGCAGCAAAAGACACTTCGGCACCAAACAAAACAATAATCCAGCTCATATTGAGCCAAACCAAAAATAGTGGTAGGGCGGCAAAACTGCCGTAAATGGCATTATATTTTGACACACCTACCTGAAAATGTATATAGCCCCATTGCAATAACTGAAAGGTTGTTCCTGCAATTATTCCTGCTACCAATGCCGATAAAAATTTGACTTTGGTGTTTGGCATAACCATGTAAATAAAAGTAAAAAGCAGCCAAATTAATAGGTAGGGTATAAGTTTTACTAATGAAAACAGCATTGGTCCCATATATCCAATAATTGCAACCTCTTGAGTAACTTTGTTAACCATTTCAAATATAGCCACTTGTGCACTACTTGATACTAAAATTAAAATTGGTGCGATTAGCATTATTGAAAAATAGTCGCTGAATTTGCGAAAAAACACCCTGCTGCGCTTTACCTGCCAAATACTGTTAAAAGCATTCTCTATATTGCCTAAAACTTGTAAAACTGACCAAAGTAAAAATATTAAACCAACACCAAAAATCCAGCCCCCTTGCACATTGTTGAGCATATTTCCCGAAAAGTCGATTAACCAGTTTGCAACATCTTCTTGTCCCGACATGCTCTCTTGTAAAAGCAATTGCAGTTTGGCCTCAAACCCAAACCCTTTAGCAACGCCAAATATCATTGCCATTACAGGCACTACCGACAATACCGAGTAAAATGTTAATGCCGATGCCCTTAAATTGACTTTGTCTTCTTTAAATCCTCTATATGCAAGTGTGAAAGTGCGTAACCCTTTTATAACTATTTTTCTGAATTTGGGCAGGCTTTTGGCTTCAATTTTCCAAATATCATTTAAAAAAAAGTCTTTTGTTTTTTGTATCAGCTCTTTGTTAAATATGTTTTTCACAAGTTTTAGTATAAAATGTTAAAAAAGTTATTTATTAATTTATTATTCAAGTACTATGATACATAGGTGTCATTGAACTAACCATTTGATAAAAATTACAACCTGCAACTTGCAACTCCACTCAACATCAGGCATATAGCCTTATTGTTAAAAAAAAACTATAAATCGTTTGATTTAAACAACTCAACATATTGGGTATCGATATTTGTAAAATGGTTATAAAGCCACTCTTTAATATAGGTCATTATTTTATCTAAAAACTTAACTTTATTTGCATTGTAATTGGTTTGGAATAGTTTTACCTCTTTAATAAATTTTTGATGTTCGGCAGTATGCGTTTTTGCCTCATCAAACCCAAATTGCTCAAAATAGTGCTCCTCATTCCCAAAGTGGTATGATGCAAAATCAACAAAGCTTTTTATATTCTCTTTTATTTCTTTTTTGTTTTTGTCGTTGTTAAATGCCGAATGAACTAAATTAATTAGGTTAACAAGTTGTTCATGCTGTTCATCCATTTCAGCAATGTTCAGCTTAAATTCAGGTATCCAGTCGAGCAGGTTATTGCCAGTTGCTTTAATTTGGGTTTTTGTCTCTTTTTTATCAGGGGTTTTTTGTGGTTTTTTCGATTCGAGCTCAGCAATTTTTTCTTGTGCCAGTTTAAGCTTGTTTTGTATTTCAACCATCCTCCCTTGATATTCGTTCAAAAGCAGGGTTTCTTTTTTTATTTTTATCTCCTGCTCCTGCATTTTTATCTCTTTTACTTTTTGTTCTGTAATATCAAAACCTATTTTAAGTATTTTGTATGGTTTTTCATCGTTTTGGTTTGTAATGGGGGTGTAGGTCTCTTCAACCCAAAACTCTCTATTGTTATAATTAACTTTGTTTATCTCCTTTTTTAAAATACCTCTGCATAAATCGCCCCAAAACAGTTCGTAATCTGCTTTCTTTTCAGCCGAAAAATCATAACCGGTCATATGCGATTGCCCAATAATTTGTTCTTGTGCAATACCCAGCATTTCGGCATATTTCTCATTACAGCCTAAAATTATCCCTTCAAGGTTATACTCAACGGTAAATGCAGTAGAGCCCAATGCTTTAATTATACCGGCCATTTCAAACTCGCGCCTTGCTGCCTCCTCTTGTGTTGCTTGCAGCTCTTCTAAGTTTTGGCGCATCTCCTCCTCTTGGGCTGCCAACTCTTCGGCTTGACTTTTTGATTGCTCCAGTAATAACGATGTTTTTTCGTTTACTTTAACAGTAGCAATGGTGCTTGCAATACTCTCTCCTAACCGTTCAACAAATTCAATCTGGTAATCTTCAATTTTATGGAATGATGCTAATTCTAATACACCAAAAATATCTTCATTTAAAATAAGCGGAATTAGTAATAACGATGTTGGGTTAGCGGTACCCATGCCCGAAGTTATATTGATATAATCTTTGGGGATATCTGTCATATAAATAGTTTTCTTTTCAAAAGCACATCTGCCTATAAGTTCTTCGCCAATAGCAACACGCTTTTTCATAAATTTATCGCGTCCGTAAGCAATAGCCGATTTCATTTCAAGGAATTGTCCTTCATCTTGGGTATCGTCAATAACAAAAAGTGCTCCTTGGTTAATTTCTAAGTAATTAACAAGATTGCTCATTATATTAAATGACAGTATATCAATATTGTGTGAGTTGGTTCTTAGTATTTCTCCAAATTTGGCTAAACCCTGAGTAGCCCAATTTTGTTTTTCATCTTCAATTTTGCGTTTTTTCTCCTCATTTTCGGCATGTTTTAGGCTTTTTCGCATTTCAAGGAGCGAATTGCCGAGCACGTCTTTATCGCTTAATGGTTTAAAATCGGCTTCTAAATTGCCTTTGCCTATTTGTTCGGCAAAAATCGAGGTCTCTTTTAACCCGTTGTTTAACGAATTTACCGATATGGACATATCTTCAATTTCATCACCTCTATCAATTTTTAAGTTTTCAATATCCTCGATATCCCCTTTTGATAGTTTTTCAAGAATATGGGTTGTCTGTTTTAGTGCTGAGCTCATGTTTCGTGCAATAATAAATATTATTACCGATATAAGTATAACCCCTAATAGTGCAACTAATAACGAAATATTTAGTACCCTGTTGGCTTCTTGTAGAACTACCTTAACAGGAACAATAAGTGTTAATGCCCACGGAGCTTTATAATTTCCAACCTGTATGGGGGCAACTGTTACAAGAACTTTATTGTTGTTTTTGTCGATACCCCTAAATATTCCCATTTCCCCATCTTTAATGTATTTTGATAATTGAAACTGATCCTCGAATTGGGTTTCATGTTCCATAATTGTTTTTCCGATAAAGCTTTGGTCGGGATGCCCAATAAACACACCCTCGTTTGATGTTAGATAGGCTGTTGTCGATTCATACGGTTTTATCTTGTCAAGCAGAAGTTGAAATTCATCCATTATTATATCGGCAGCAACCATGCCCGCAAATTGGTTGTTTACAAATATTGGTGATGACAGGCTGGTCATAAATTTCTTTTCATCTTCGTCCTTTTCGGTAATTTCATCCCAATAGGGCTCCCAAAGCATATCTTTTGCAATTAGTTTTACCGAATTATATCGTGCATTTTTGCTGTCAATATCTCTTAACGATTGATTAGCAATAGGACCTGTACTTGAGCGAGATACCACAACTGTATATCTTCCATAGTCTTTAGTCCATGTAGTGTCAAAATAGCTAAGCTCCCAACTATCCCATAGTTTATAAAAATGTTTGTTTTTATTATAAACTTTATAATACATTTTTATAAAAAGATTTTTCCACTCTTGCTCGTCCATATCTTGGTAAACGGTAAAAGCTTGTGCAAGAGTGCGTAATGAGGCTAAATCTTCTGATAACGATTTTTCAATCTTAAGGGCATTTTTTTGTGTAACTTTTAATGCAAGTTTTTCAGCATTGTTTAGGGCTAATCTTCTGGCGTTAAGACTTATATAGCCTACCGATAGAGCAAAAATAATAATTGAGGAGGTTAAAATATAAACCAACATTTTGGTATTTATGTTCATTCTTATTTTCATAATATAATTGTTATAAAATTCAAATGCTATTTTACGAAAAAAAATGGGTTATAAAAAGTAAAATGTTTAAAAAACAGTTTAATTCTACAATACGGATTTTAACATAATATTAATAGCTTTATTATAAAGTATAGAGTATTAAAGGTTTAAAAAAAGTCCGATTCGTATAAGATTATGTTATATTGATGTAATTTATTGAAAAATATGCGGTTGGTTTGTGTATATTAAAGAAAAAAAAATATATTTGCACTAACGAACGACTTTGTAATGAAACACAGATATTTACTTGATAGTGAAAATTTAATTTTTCAGAAAGAAGAAAAGTCATTTAAGCAGAGGATTAGGGTAGTTTGTAAATACTTGATTTCAGGAGGGGGATTAGCATTAATTGTATGGGTGTTATTTTATTCCGGAATTATTGATTCTCCCGAAAGACATTATCTGCATAAAATAAATGATAATTTGATTTCTGAAGTGAATTTGGTTAATACTGAATTTGACCAAATATCAGCACGGTTATCGCATGTTCAAAAACGCGATGATGGCTTTTATAGGGTAATATCTGAAATAAATCCTATTCCACACTCTATTCGTCAAGCAGGTTTTGGTGGTGTTGATAAATACCATTATCTCGACGGTTTTGAAAATAGCGATTTGTTAATTGAATCAGAACGTAAGGGTGATATATTATTAAATCAGCTTTATATACAATCAAAATCATACGATACTGTTATATATTTAGCTCAAAATAGAGAGGATAGTTTATTATCTGTTCCCGGCATTGTTCCGGTTACTCCGGGTGAGTATCGCATTTCTGACCCGTTTGGTATGAGAATACATCCAATTACAGGAAAATTACAAAAACATACAGGTATTGATTTTGCAGCACGAGTTGGAAAGTCGATATATGCATCTGGCAATGGAGTGGTAGTTGATGTACGCAAATCGAATAAAGGTTATGGCAATAAGGTAACAATTAGTCATGGTTACGGTTATAAAACTTTATATGCCCACATGAGTAGTATTTATGTAAAAAAAGGAGATAAGATAATCCGCGGACAGATTATAGGCACAGTTGGCAATACAGGTTCATCAACAGGTCCGCATTTGCATTATGAGGTTATTTATAATAGAAGAAAAATAAATCCTAACGCATATTATATAAACGATTTAACCGATGCCGAATATAAAGAGATGGTAAAAGTGTTAACTTCTAACATTTAGATATTTTTCGATTTCCACTTCCCACTTTTCAAGTAGATAAAACTAATAATACCCAAGCCTAACCCATAACAAAACTCCATACTCCAAACTAATAATATTGATGGCGATTCTGATTCTGAGATAAGGTAAACACCCAACAGGTACATGCCAATAACAAATATTTCAATAAATAACGATGTTACTGTATTGCCTGTGCCCGAAACCGCCTGAAACATTATCAGTCCGAATGCAATAGAAAAGGCCGAGGCCATTACCATATAAAAAACAGGGATGGTTAATTCGATTATTGAACCAATATTTGTGTAAAAACCGATTATCTGATGCGGGAAAAGTATGCCGATTATTACAAAAAAACCAACTCCGCCCATTGCCATCAACAATGATTTTTTTATAATAGGATAAATGTTTTCGGGCGTATTGTTGCCAATCGAGTAGCTTATAAGTGTGTTTGTTGCCGATGCAAACCCAAATATTGGTACCAGCATAATAATATACGAGCTGCGTATAATATTTGATATTGCAAGCGGTGTTTCTCCCATTTTTTCAACAAATACAAAAAATATGAACCATGCCGAAAGCGATATAAAA
This sequence comes from uncultured Bacteroidales bacterium, assembly GCA_964419235.1. Classification (GTDB taxonomy): domain Bacteria; phylum Bacteroidota; class Bacteroidia; order Bacteroidales; family SZUA-534; genus GH45. The sequence continues at coordinate 888 of CAYQPP010000167.1, read as the reverse complement.
TTTTGCAGCATTGTGGGTGTTGAGGTTTTCATAATATTTTTAATAACCGTAAAATCTATTTTATTGATTTTAAACAGGTTAAATACTTTTGTTTTTTTGCTAAGTAATGAAAAAACTATAAAGAAAAGTAGTGCGCAATACTCCGATATTACCGATGCCAAAGCAGCGCCTTCAATATCCATTTTTGGGAAAATACCGTTGCCGAATATTAAAAGGTAGTCTAATGTAATATTCACAATGGCCATTAAAATTGTTGTGTAGCTAATTATTTTTGTGTTTGCGGTACCTATATAAAAGGCGCGGAAATTAATGTTAACAAATGCGGCAAACAGTCCAAATATTCTGATATTAATGAATTTTAGGCTTTCGTGTTTAATATTTGGCGATTTTATTATTGAGTTGAATATATGGTTGTCGAAATTATGGATTATAAAAAATACCGTTGATGCCAGTATCAATAACACTATTAGCGAATGGTACAGTATTTTATTTATTGCTTGAATATCATTTTCGCCATAACGACGTGCAATAATAATTTGAACTCCGAGCCCAAAACCCCAGCCAATCATAACAATTGCAAGATAAAATATGCCACCTATGGCAGCACCGCCAAGCTCCGATTCGCCAAGCCTTCCAATAAATGCAGTATCAACAACAGTTATTATGTCTTGTGCCAAGCTGCCTAAAATAATCGGATACCCAATTTTCCAAATATTTTTAAACGAGAAGTAGTTGTTTGCTGTCATATACTTTTGTTGTCAAACGGGCTATCTTACTTTGCATATTTAGGTTATGAAAATTCGATTCTCAACTTTAATAATTTTCTTTATTGGTCATAGAGAGAGTTAAAACTATGCACTTTAGTGTATTTTGCTTTTAGTTTCTAAA
>CAYQPP010000166.1:0-8080 GCA_964419235.1 uncultured Bacteroidales bacterium | reverse complement strand
CTAAAGATTACAAAGTGCTTAAAAAAAGGCTTAAGCAGGACTTTAAGGAGTAATTATGCCTAATTGTTTATCTATTTTTTAATTACCACAAAATCCACGAATCCCCGTCAATGAACAATTTGAACATTACATTTGCAAAACATAACAACAAGGGTGCGATTTATAATAATAAATAACTTTCAGTAAATATATTCACAGAAAAACACAACTAATTAATGAATCAATTTATCAAAAGTATTATCATTATAATAAAAAAGTAGTATATTTTAAAGGTTGTTTGTGTAGCTCGATAGAGATTTTACTATCTTTACATTAGTTGATATTGTGAATTATAGTATTAGTAATTATAAAATCTAAACGGTTTCAAAAATCTTGTCAGGTTACAATTTTGTTATTATGAATTTAGACAAATACAATCCAAACACAAATTTTTTATTATATAAAACAGAAAATGGTGATGTAAAGGTTGATGTGCTTTTACAAAACGAAACTATTTGGATGCCTCAAAAAAAGATGGCAGAGTTATTTGATATAAATGTTCCGGCAATATCAAAGCATCTGAAAAATATTTTTGAAAGTGGCGAGCTTTTAAAAGAGTCAACTGTTTCCATTTTGGAAATAGTTCAGAATGAAAGCGGACGAAAGGTTAAAAGAAAAACAGAGTTTTATAATCTTGATGTAATTATTGCTGTAGGTTACAGGGTAAATTCAAAACGAGCAACTCAGTTTCGTATTTGGGCAACAGAAATACTAAAAGAGTATATAATTAAAGGCTACACCATGGATGTGGATCGCCTTAAGGAGCCTAAACCTGTTTTTGGTAAAGATTATTTTCAAGAACAGCTTGAGAAGATAAGGGATATACGTAGTAGTGAAAGGCGCCTGTATCAGCAAATTACCGACATATACGCAGAGTGCAGTGTTGATTATGAATATAATACAGAAGTTACTAAAAAGTTTTATGCAACAGTTCAAAATAAACTTCATTGGGCTATTACCGGAAAAACAGCTTCTGAAATAATTGTATCAAGAGCTGACCATAAAAAAGAAAAGATGGGTTTAACGTCGTGGAAAAACTCACCAAATGGTAAAATTAGAAAATCGGATGTCTTTATTGCTAAAAATTATCTTTCAGAAGAAGAGCTGAATCCATTAAATCGTATTGTTACTATGTATCTCGACTATGCAGAACATCAAGCCGAAAAAGGAATTGCCATGACAATGAAAGATTGGATTATGAAGTTAGATGCCTTTTTACAGTTTAATGAAGAGGATATTTTGCATAATTCGGGCAAGGTAACAGCAGTTATTGCAAAAGAGTTTGCCGAAGCTGAATATGAAAAGTATCGGCCAATTCAAAACAGTCTGTTTGAGAGTGATTTTGATAAAGAGATAAAGAGGCTTCTTAAAGGAGATTAAGTGTGTTGTTGAATATATTGTTGTTTAAATGGACTAAAATAGGTACAGCTGATATTAAATATTTGCATGTAAAACATAAGGGTTACTATCTTGTACCTCAATAACAATAATACAAATATGATAGTAAGTGATTTTGCTTTTTGCATTGGCAAATAATTTTATGCAACAACAAAAAACAGCAGTATGTAAAATGCAGGTTATCATTGGTGTTACAAACAATATTGCAAATCCAAAATATTGAAAATATATAGCTTTTTAAATATGTGGCATTTATTTTGTTATATTTGGAAGCTTAATACAATATAGTTATGCATAAATATAAGAGTTTAAGTTTTGCTGAAATTATACCTGATGTAGTTTCAAAATATGCTCAAAACAATGCTTTGGGCTTTGTTGACGAACAGCCTTTAACTTATGCCCAAATGGGCAAACGAATTAATGCTGTAATGGCATTTCTTGAAAATTTGGGGGTTAAACCCGGCGACAGGGTGGTTATTTTTAGTCAGAATATGCCAAACTGGGGAGTTGCTTATTTTGCCATGCTCAGTATGGGTGTTGTTGCAGTTCCGGTTTTACCCGATTTTAACAAGCACGAACTGCATAATGTATTAGAGCACTCGGAGGCTAAGGCTATTTTTATTTCACAAAGCCTTAAATATAAGCTCGATGAGGTAAAAATAAATTTTGCTGAAAATGTAGTTAATATTGAAAATTTCGAAATTATTGAAGGGAAAAATCAGTCCCTTGTTTTTGATGAGGATAAAAAGCCTAAAGGTACTTATGCCCCTGATGAAAATGAGCTGGCAATATTGCTTTATACATCGGGTACAACAGGTAACTCAAAAGGTGTGATGCTGTCGCAGAAAAACGTTATTATAAATGCTTTTCAATCGGGTGGTGTACAAAAAATCGAAGATAATTATAGGTTTCTTTCGGTATTGCCCTTGGCGCATACTTACGAAAACACAATTGGGCTTATTTTACCAATACTATATGGAGCGGGCGTTACCTATTTGCGTAAACCGCCTACGGCAAGCGTATTGCTTCCGGCAATGAAAAAAGTAAAGCCCGATTTTATGCTTACCGTGCCTATGATAATCGAGAAGGTGTATAAAAACAGTATCCTTTCAAAGATACAGGCCAAACCAATTACTAAATTTCTTCATAAATTTAAACCTACACGCAAACTCCTTTATGGAATTGCAGGAAAAAAATTGTATGAAACTTTTGGTGGTAACCTAAAGTTTTTTGGTATTGGCGGTGCAAAATTAGATGGTGTGGTTGAGCAGTTTTTGCGCGATGCAAAATTCCCTTATGCAATAGGTTACGGATTAACCGAAACGAGTCCGCTGCTTGCAGGGGCAAACCCAACTGAGACAAAACTACAGGCAATAGGGCCAAAAGTAATGCAGTGCGAGGTAATAATTAATAATCCTGACCCTGTTACCGGCGAAGGCGAGATATGGGCAAAAGGGCCGAATATTATGCTTGGTTATTATAAAAACGAAGCCCAAACAAAAGAGGTAATGACCGATGACGGATGGTTTAAAACCGGCGATTTGGGTGTGTTTGACAAAGATGGCTGGCTTAGCCACAAGGGTAGATTGAAAAATATGATTGTTGGCGCCAATGGCGAGAATATATACCCTGAGGAGATAGAGTCGTTGATTAATAATTTTGAGTATGTTGTTGAATCGATAGTGGTTGAAAAAAAGGGTAAGCTTGTAGCTATGGTACACTTTAACCGTGAGGAGATGGAGAAGAGGATAATGTCGATGAAAGCCGATATTTCGCATATAATTGATGAGAAGATTGATGAGATTACCAAAAAAGTTGATGATACTATTGAGGAGCTTGCAGTTGAGCTTCAGCTATATATAAATACAAGGGTTAATAAATTCTCAAGAATACAGAGTTTGGTTGTTCATAACGACCCATTTAAAAAGACAGCAACAAAAAAGATTAAAAGGTATTTGTATTACTAAGCTTAAGTGTAATTTTAAATATACTGCTTAAGTTTTTTGTAAGGATAAAACCATGTTTATCATCAATAAAATGTACGCCTATTATATGGTTATAATGTGATGCAGGCTCGCCTTTGTCCGATAGGTAGAAGTCGGTTTCTGGGTCGAATATTTTCCAGTTGTCAGTAATGTTTACAGGGTTTTCTATTTGAGAATTGTCAATATGCCATTGTGCTGCAAAAAACTCGTCGCCAACAAAAAACACATCGGTTTGTGTAGCAAACACATCATTTATAGCATGTTCGGTTAGTACAATATTCCAGTTTTCGCCGGCATCGGCCGATGAAAAAATACACCCTTGGTTTGCTTTATGACCTCGTCCAATAACTATTAAATGGTTGTTATCTAAAGCTATAATCTTCTTTAGTATCAAGGTTTCTGAATAATATGTTCCGTAAACCCCGGGTATTTTACCATACCAACTCTTTCCTTTATCGGTGGTTTTCGACAAAATTATCTGATTATTATTTTTGCCAATAAAAAATCCTGTAAACTCATCTATCATTAAAATTTGCTCAAGGTTCCCTAAATAGGAGTATAAAGTATCCCACGAATTTCCGCCATCTTCACTACTTACTGCGTACGATTCTACATTTTGCCCTAAATAGGTTGTGGCATAAATACTATTCTCCGAAAGCATAAAAAAACTGCTCGGATAAGTCTGCTTTACAGGAAAATCGAACACGTTCCATAATGCCCCGTTTATTTTATAGGTTGTGTTATTTTTATCGGCGCAAAACCCAATATTTTTGTTGTAAAAGTATAGATTATTTAAATTTGAGGCTCCTTCAATAGTTGAATCAGACCATGTTTTGCCGCCATTATGTGTGTTTAGTACTATTCCGGTATTTGTTGTGATAATTCCGTTGTTTGTGTCGAAAAACCAAAATGATGTAAACGTAGGCACGTCAAATCTTGGTGCAATGCGCACAAATTTATTATCGGTATTTACTGTTGGGTTTTCGTTATTTTGTTTTTTGCACGATGTAAACAAAAACAGGCTAACAAATAATATTACTGAAAAACATCTCATTTATATATTCTTTTTATCACTTAAATTGAACGATTCCTTATAAAAAATATTTGGAATCGTTCAATCTTGGTGTTAGTCATTAGTCTAATTTAGGAATACGCCCCGGTGTGTAGGGTGCATTTAAGCTGTTCATTATTTTTCGAATGGCAGGTAGTTTTTTATCTGCAATTTGTGTTATTTGCCCTAATAATGGAGGATATTTCTCTTTTAAAATATTGAACGACATTTTTGAGGTTTGGGTAATATCCGATGTGCTTTCGATTTGGGCATAAACAATAGAGTTTAACCTTCGGTATAAAGGCAATTCTGCCGGAGGAATCTCTTCAAAACTGGCTCTGGCCTGTATTCCTTTAAAAGCAAAAGCAATATCATCTAATTCTTTTTCCACTTCAATTATTTGTTTCATCAACTCGTTATGCCCGCCGGGTAGTGTCAGTGCAGTCTGTTTTATTGCCATTACCTCCTGTTTTAAATCTTTTGTGGCTATAATTGCCCCAATCATACTTTTTGCAAATTTCGACACCTCCTTCTGAAAGGCAACCATCTCATTGCGGTTATTTGCAGGCATGGTTGAATTGTTTAGTGGTTTCACTTCAAATTTTTCAGGTTCAACAAGCGGGGTTGCCACTCCATTTTTAACCATGTCTATTTTAACAGAATAAGTTCCGGGCAATACAAATATTCCGCCATAAGTTTTTTTGAACGGGTCAAATTTATCTTCTTTAATCCTAAACTCGGGTTGGTTGTATTTTAAATCCCAGTTAAACCTTGTTATGCCTTTTGCAGGCTTTTGGGTAAAAGTCCGTATTACATCATTGTCGCTGTCGGTTATTGTAACAAGCAAATATGGCGGCACCTCCTTATCTTCGTCGGTAAGCTCTTTGCGGGTAAGTTGCGGAATTGGTTTGCCTGCTTTAAACAGCTCTTTCTCTTTTTTGTGACGTATCTGTTTTTTTGTTTTGGGCGTGTCTTTTAAATATAGTGAGAAAGTAGCTCCAAATTCAGGATTTTTTGCTCCAAAATATGTAGCTCCTTGACCATATATTTTGTCGGTTTGCATAAATAGTAAGGCATTGGCTACCGAAAATAAGTGGGCTGGTTTTTTTGTTAATTCCTCATTTAATGTGCGCAATGGCGAATAATCGTCTAAAACATAAAAGCCACGACCGAATGTGGCTAAAACCATATCGCATTCATCTTTTTGAATAGCAATATCGCGAACTGCAATAGTTGGGATACCAGTTTTTAATTGAACCCAACTATTACCATCGTTTATGGTAAAGAAAATACCGAATTCTGTACCAACAAAAAGTAGTTTAGGATTTTTGAAATCTTGCTCAATAGTATGTACTGTTCCGTTTGTAGGTAGGTTTGATGCTATTGATTTCCACGTTTTTCCCTTATCTATACTTTTTAGCAGATAGGGTTTAAAGTCGTCGTTTTTTATATTATTAAATGAAGCATATACAATGTTTTCGTCATATCGCGATGCATAAATATCGCTTATATATGTATGTTCCGGAACTCCCGAAAAACTGCTTATTTTCTTCCAATTATTATTAGTATTATCTAAAACCTGAATCAATCCATCGTCGGTTCCAATATAAATAAGCCCCTCTTTTACAGGAGATTCACTCATTGCAACTATTGTTCCGTACTGCGATGATGAAACATCTTTTACAACGGCATCGGAGCTCCAATATTTGCCCATTACCGGCCATGTATTTCGGTCAATTTGTGCGGTTAAATCATCTGAAATTACTTGCCAAGTATTTCCTCTGTCGTTACTGCGAAATACCTTGTTGGCTGCCATATAGAGGCGGTTAGGCGAGTGGGGGCTGATAATCAAGGGGGCATCCCAATTCCATCGATAGGTAAGTTCATCTTTTCGGGGGCGCGGTTTTATGCTAATTTTTTCGCCGCTTTTTTTGTCGTAGCGTACTACATTGCCATACTGCCACTCAGAGTAAACAATATTGGGGTTTGTTGGATCAACCTGTGACCAAAAACCGTCGCCAAAAACAGTTACGTACCATTCGCCACTTGTTACACCAAATGTGCTAGTATTTTGCGAAGGGCCACCCAAGGTTGCATTATCTTGAGTGCCGCCATAAATATTATAAAAAGGTTTATGATTGTCAACCGCAACCCTGTAAAATTGGGTAACAGGCAAATTTGAAACCTGACGCCAATTTTTACCTTCGTCATAAGTTATATAAACGCCGCCATCGCCACCAATAATAAAATGTTTGTTATCAGTTGGGTTAATCCATAGTGCATGGTCGTCAACATGCCTGTCATTATTGCTGATAGTTTTCCATGTTTTTCCTCCATCATTGGTAACATGGCTAATTGTTTCAACCGAGTAAACTTTATCAAATTCAACAGGGTCGCAATAAATCTCATTGTAATACTGTCCGCTTGCCGAATGTTTGCTCATTTTGCTCCACGATTCGCCACGGTCGGTTGAGCGGAAAAAGCCCCCTGCATTATTTGCAGCTTCAATAATTGCGTAAACAACATTATGGTTTTGTGGCGAAATATCAATGCCAATACCTCCCATATGCTCTTTTGGTAAGCCTTTTGTTAATTTTTTCCATGTTTTGCCCCCATCTTCCGATTTATGGATAGCCGATTCGGGACCACCTCCAATTTTAGTTTGTACATGCCTGCGACGTTGTTCGCTTGTAGCATATAAAATATCGGGGTTTTGTGGGTCGCAAATTATATTGTTAATACCTGTGTTTTCGCTAATATTAAGAATTTTATTCCATGTTTTTCCGCGGTCGGTGGTTTTATATAATCCACGGTCGCCTCCGGAGCCCCATACAGAGCCTTCGGCAGCCACGTAAACCACGTTTGAGTTGCGGGGGTTAATTAATATCATACCAATTTGGCGTGAGTTTTTAAGCCCCATATTTTTCCACGATTTTCCGCCATCAACAGTAAGGTAAATACCGTCGCCATAACCAAGTGCCCTTTGGTGGTTATTTTCGCCAGTGCCTGCCCAAACTACATTGGGGTTTTTTTTGTCGATTGCAAGGCAACCTATCGAATATGCTCCGTAACTGTCAAATACAGGCTTAAAGGTAATTCCGTTGTTGTTGGTTTTCCAAATATTGCCACTTGCCGCTGCTACATAAAATTCAGAAAAATTATTTGGGTTAACTGCAAAATCGGCAATCCGGCCTGATGTAAATGCAGGGCCAATACTGCGGAATTTTAAACCGGAAACAATGCTGCTGTTTACTAAAGTGTCTGTTTGTTCGGTTTTTGCTTTCTCTTTTGCATTTAATAATAATGGCATTACTATTATTGATAAAACAATAATTTTCAGGTAATTAGAAAATTTCGGATTCATAATATAGTATGTTTTTAGTTTTTTTAAACGGTAAGATATAGTTTTTTTTGTTTATAAAATATTTTTCCTTTTGTATGACATAATAATAATCACATGTTTAATAGGTATGATATAATGTTATAACTGAAGTTTCGCACCTACTATAATCAAAGGCTATGGTACTATAAAAATAAAAAATATAGTATAAAAACCTTATATAAATGTCTGATATTAAGTATTTTGCAAATGAAAATATATAAAAAA
>CAYQPP010000165.1:6753-8090 GCA_964419235.1 uncultured Bacteroidales bacterium | reverse complement strand
ATCAAACGGCATACCTGTTGTAAGGGCTTCGCGAGTACCAACCGGTACGGTATTGCTACACGGAGAAGTTGTTGACGAAGATTACGGCTCGGTTTCGTCAATGGAGTTAAATCCACAAAAAGCCAGAATTTTATTAATGATGGCTCTCCAAAAGGACGATAAAATGAGCAGAGAAAAACTTCAAGAGCTGTTTTTAAAATATTAAGAAACTTATTAAATATAATATTAGTTAATTAAGTATTTTTAAATGCTGATATAATATTTTGCTTATAAAGTATAGCAGGTTAAAAAGCCTGCTATACCTCTAATTTCAACAATTTCTATTAAATAATTAAACACACTATTATGAAAACAAAAATACTATTGATAGCTCTGTTTTTGTCGGCCGTTGGTATTGTAAGTGCTCAGCATCAATCAGACACAACATCAATATATAGGAGTGTTATCCCTATTGAAAAACAAGCTTTGCTGAAAAATATTGATGTAATCACAAATATCCAGACAGGTTTCAGAAGCGACTTTTTGGACGGGGAGCACCAAGAGTCAAAATTCAAATTTGAACAGTTCAGGTTAGAGATAAAAGGCTATGTTCACGAAAAAATATATTTTCGCTTTAGGCATCGCTATACCAGTACCTTTGAACCTCAATCGATTGATAAAATAATAAAAGGCGTTGATTTTGCCTATTTTCGTTTTGACCTTACCGACAAACTCCAATTAACAGTGGGAAAAACATATGCCGACTGGGGAGGGATAGAGTTTGATTTAAACCCCATTGATATTTATGAATACTCGGATATAATTGAGATGGCCGACAACTTTTTGACAGGGGTGGCAGTAGGCTATAAAGTAAACAACAACCATAGTTTTGCAGTTCAGATATTAGATACGCGCACAAGCACTTTTAATGACATTTATGGTGCTGTTCCGGGTATTCAACAATCAAAAGTGCCGCTTGCTGCGGTTATAAATTGGAGAGGCAACTTTTTTGATGGTAAATTATCTACTATTTGGTCGTACTCCTATTTTAACGAAGGGCAGATAACAGCCACCGAAAAAAGCGTCGGCAAAAACTACATAGCCATTGGCAATCTCCTGAATTTAAACAAATGGCACTTTGCCTACGACTATAAAATAAGCATGGAGGGGTTGGACAGGACAGGCATTATCAGTAACGATATACCCGACAACCTTTACCCATTTGCAGTTGAAAATACTATGTACCAAAGCCATTGGACTCGTATTAATTATGAATTTATACCCAAATGGCACGTCAGCTTAGATGCTTTTGTTGATTTTGCCTATTGGAAAGATGACATTGACCCGCTTAAAACCGA
>CAYQPP010000165.1:0-6653 GCA_964419235.1 uncultured Bacteroidales bacterium | reverse complement strand
AATGCAATATGTGAATTACAGATATTTACATCAACCATAGTAAATGCTTAAATGATAAAAATTAGTTGTAAATAGCACTATATTATTGCTTTATGCCTATTTAACATTATCGTTTTTAAGCATTACTATTAGGTTGTCAGATAAACAAAAAAATAAAGTGATATGAAATTCGATCCCCGCCAAACGATTATTGTTGCCATATTAGTACTTTTTTTAGGCAAGTACCTAAATAAAAAAATAACAATACTACGCAAATACAATATACCCGAACCTGTTACAGGCGGAATTGTAGCCTCATTGTTCTTTGGAATAATCTACCTGCTGTTTAATGTCGAAATCAGCTTCTCAAACCACTACCGCGATATATTGTTAGTTGTGTTTTTTACAGCTATCGGACTTTCAACAAAAATAAAAAGCGTAATAAAAGGCGGCAAAGTCCTGCTTATTTTAACAATATTTGCTATCGGCTATATTTTTCTGCAAAATTATATTGGAATTTTAACTGCCAAACTATTTAACATGAGCCCTATTTTGGGCACCCTTTCGGGTTCAATTGCATTGCAAGGCGGGCATGGCAATGTTGTGTCGTGGGTTTCGGTTCTTAATGAGCAATTTAACCTCTCAAACACAATGGAGATAGGCATGATTGTAGCAACATTTGGGTTAATTATTGGCGGAATACTCGGTGGCCCTGTGGCAAAATACTTAATAAACAAACACAACCTAAAACCCGAAAACAATACCGACGATTCAAAAATTACCATTGGGGCAAAACACGGCGAAAACCTTGTTATTGATTACAGCTCGATTTTAAAAATCATCATCATGCTCTCGATATCAATTGGCATAGGCATTTATATACACAATTTTTTAGACTATATTAATTTTACGCTACCCCTGTTTGCAACCTGTATGCTGGGTGGGGTTATCATAACCAATTTAGTACCTGTTATAATTCCAAAACAGGAATGCCCTGCAAAATCACCATCCTTGGCCATAGCATCTGATTTAAGCCTCGGGCTTTTTCTTGCCATGGCTATGATGTCGCTTAAGTTTTGGGAAATCGGAGATGAATCTTTGTTTATTATCGTAAGCATTATATTACAAACAATTTCGATATTACTATTTACCATTTTTGTGATTTTTCGGGTATTGGGTAAAAATTATGCCGCTGCGGTAATATCGGCAGGGTATGTCGGCTCGGCAATGGGAGCTACGCCAACTGCAATGGCCAACATGGCTGCCGTAACAAAAGTACATGGAGCATCGCCAATAGCTTTTGCTGTAATTCCGATAATGGGTGCTTTTATTATTCAGGTAAGTAACGCCTTTGTTATAAATATTATTTTAATGGTTATGAATTAATACATAAGTCCAATCATGCCAAAACAGGTGTTTTTGTTGTGCAATTTTGTATTTCTTATCTCATAAAGCTATTTATTTATCAATATATTGCTGTTTTTCATAAATAATTAAATATATTTATACACTTAAAGCGTAAACGCTTATATTAATAAAAAAATTTACGGTTTTTGCCAAATTAAAAAAACACCCATTATGACATTCAACTGGAATTCAAAAGTAATTTTAGTAGCAGAAGATGAACCTGCCAATTTTCTTTTTATCGAAAAAATATTGCACCCAACGCAAGCAACTTTATTAAGGGCTGAAAATGGTAGCGAAGCTATTGATATTATAAAAAAGAATTCAAATATTAATTTGGTTTTAATGGATATTTACATGCCGGGCATTGATGGTTTTGAAGCATCGAAGCAAATTAAGCAAATTAGGCCTGAGCTGCCAATTATAGCCCAAACTTTTCACGAAGAACAAATTGAAAGAGAAAAAATAGAAAGTGCCCAATTTGACAGCTTTATTAAAAAGCCGATAAATATTAATAAACTGCTTGTAGTATTAGAGAAATATTTAAAAAATGAGTAATGAATAAATAAACATCCTCATTGTAAGCAAACGAAGTATAAATATTGTGTTTAGCAATTGTAAAAAAATGCAATTAATTGTATGCTAATCTAAAACCTTATCTAATTTTAAATTTGTAAAACTTAGTTTTTCATTCTTTCTAAATACATATACAACTCCAAACAATTCAGCCATTATTCTTTTTTCATCCGAAGGTAAATTTGAGTAATGCTTCTCAATCTCATTCCATAATTTAACTATAATATCATCGGCTTTTAAGCGTAATTCAGCAATTTTTTTTAACGCTTTATTATGGGTTTCCTGTAAATACTTTTGGCTTTTATAAGCTCTTAAATAATCTTCGTAATGAACTTTTACCCTTGCAATAGTAGGGTTTGTAATTGGAGTCAATCCTTTCGATAGGCGCGATTGCTCGCCTTTAATCAATTTTTCTCCCCATTCAATTACATCATTTTCAGTATTTAGCTGAGGAAGTTTTTTTTCAGATGCATCAAAGCCAAATATACTACGGGTTTCGGGCTTTAGCTCGCCTCGTAAAATGGCAAAATTTAAAACCTGAATAAAATGCGAAATATATAATCGCGTCTTCCTTAAACACTCTTGATGAATTTTATTCTTTTCGGTCTGCCTCTCAAGAGCCTCTTTTTGATGTTCTACGGCATGTTTAAACTCGGGGTAAAAAAATTTCATCTCCTGATGGGTTGAAACACTAAAAGATAGATTAAACGGAGGAACACCTTCACTCCTTTGCAAGGCTTTATTCATAGCTTTTAGCCTTGAATTGTCGGTATTTGGTAATCGTCGGTAAGGCATACAAAAGTTATTAACAATTTGTTTATAAAGTACGAATATACTATAACCATTATAAAAATACAAGTGCTTCGCATTACAAAATCAATTGTGCTATAAAAAGTTAACGTTTTTTTAAAATTATTGTGCTAATAATAAAAATTTTAAATACGCATACTATCAAAACCCCATATTGATAAATATCATAATAATATTCAAAAATATTTATATGAAATAAACCTGTTATAAAGACAATAAATGCAATAAAAACCTATTAGAATGCATAATTTTTAATAGAAATAATTAGATTTGCTTTTGCTAAAATTTTATAAATTAACATAAACCTAAATGCACTATGAGTAGTTTCCTTAGTTCATCCATTGGGAAAAAGCTCTTTATGAGTTTAACAGGATTTTTCCTAATGTCATTTTTAATTGTTCACCTGAGTATTAACCTGCTTCTTATATTTGACGATACAGGAGCTCTGTTTAATCAAGGGGCAAATTTTATGGTAACCAACCCTATAATTAAAGTGGTTGAGCCTATTCTTGCCTTGGGTTTTTTGTTGCATATGATATATGCAAGTTACTTAACAATACTAAACATGATGGCGCGTCCGGTAGGTTACAAAAAAGTAAACCAAGCACAAGCCAGCACGTGGGCATCGCGTAATATGTATGTTTTGGGTGCTTTAATTCTAACATTTATGGTACTACATATCATGAATTTTTATTGGAAACTTAAAGTGGATCATAGTGTAGGCGCAGTTTTAGTTAATGGAGTTGAAATGCATGATACATATACGTTAGTTTCCGGATTATTTAAAACCAGTTTGTTATATAGCATAATCTATATTACAGGCTCAGTACTGCTCGGTATCCATTTAACCCACGGGTTTTGGTCATCATTCCAAACCATTGGTTGGAGCGGAAATATTTGGAGAAAAAGGTTAGAGGTTGTCGGGAAAATTTTTGCTTACATTATTGCAATAGGCTTCTCAATAATTCCTCTCTATTTTATTATAAAATTTTCATGATGCTTATTATAATAAACATCATAACAACTGGCATAGTCAGCTTAACTATATAAGTTATAACTTAAATTTTATTGAAATGACAATATTAGAATCAAAAATACCGGAAGGCCCTTTATCAGAAAAATGGTTGAACCATAAAACCAAAATCAAGGTTGTTAGTCCGGCCAATAAACGTAAACTCGATATTATTGTGGTGGGAACCGGATTAGCCGGAGCTTCTGCTGCTGCCAGCCTCGCCGAAATGGGCTATAATGTTTCGGCATTCTGCTATCAAGATAGCCCCCGCAGGGCACACTCAATTGCTGCACAAGGAGGTATAAACGCATCAAAAAATTACCAAAACGACAATGACAGCGTTTACCGCCTTTTTTACGACACTATTAAAGGTGGCGATTACCGTGCCCGCGAAGGTAATGTTTACCGACTTGCCGAAGTGTCGGGCAGTATTATCGACCAGTGCGTAGCACAAGGAGTGCCTTTTGCCCGCGAATATGGCGGCAACTTGTCGAACCGCTCATTTGGCGGAGTATTAGTTTCGCGTACATTTTATGCCCGCGGACAAACAGGACAACAACTGCTAATTGGTGCATATAGTGCCCTTAACCGCCAAATAGGAAAAGGCACTGTAAAAATGTACGAAAGGCACGAAATGCTCGACATTGTAAAAATTGACGGGAAAGCACGCGGAATTATTACCCGCGACATGAGAACAGGCGAAGTGAAAAAATTCGGTGCGCATGCAGTTGTTATGGCATCGGGCGGATACGGCAACGTATTCTTTCTATCTACAAATGCCATGGGATGTAATGGCGGTGTAGCTTGGCAAGCATATAAACAAGGTGCATACATGAGCAACCCCTGTTACGTGCAAATTCACCCAACTTGTATCCCTGTTCATGGCGACCAACAAAGCAAACTTACCTTAATGTCTGAGTCGTTGCGAAACGATGGCAGAATTTGGGTACCCAAGAAAAAAGAAGATGCCGAAAAACTGCAAAAAGGCGAAATAACAGCTAATGACATTGCCGAAGAAGACCGCGACTTTTATCTCGAGCGCAGATATCCATCATACGGAAACCTTGTACCGCGCGATGTGGCCTCAAGGGCTGCTAAAGAGCGCTGCGATGCAGGGTTTGGCGTCAACAATACAGGGTTGGCGGTTTTTCTCGATTTTAAATATGCCATTAAACGCCTCGGCCGCGATGTAATTGAAGCCCGCTACGGAAACCTTTTCCAGATGTATGAAAAAATTACCGATACCGACCCATATAACAACCCAATGATGATATACCCCGCCATACATTACAGCATGGGCGGCACTTGGGTCGATTATAATTTAATGACATCGGTTCCGGGCCTATACTCAATCGGCGAAGCTAACTTCTCCGACCACGGAGCCAACCGCCTTGGGGCATCGGCATTAATGCAAGGACTCGCAGACGGTTATTTTGTTCTGCCTTACACCATTGGCGATTATTTGGCCGACGAGATACAGACACCAAAAATTGATACCAATGCACCTGAATTTGAGCAGTCGGCAAAAAATGTTCAAGCCCGCCTCGACAAACTAATGTCGGTAAAAGGGACAAAACCCGTTGACTATTTCCATAAAAAGCTTGGAATAGTAATGTGGGAGCACGTTGGCATGAGCCGAAGCGAAAAAGGACTTAAAGAAGCAATTAAAATGATTGCCGATATTAAAGAGGAGTTTTGGAAAGATGTACGCGTTACCGGCGAGCAGGGCGAAGTAAACCAAGAGCTGGAAAAAGCCGGCCGAGTTGCCGATTTTATTGAACTTGCCGACCTAATGGCACGCGATGCACTAAACAGAAACGAATCGTGCGGTGGACACTTCCGCAAAGAGTCGGTAACCGACGAAGGCGAAGCAAAACGAAACGACGAAACCGGAACATACGTATCGGCTTGGGAATTTAAAGGCGACGATAAAGAGCCTGTTATGCATAAAGAAGAACTTAAATTTGAAACCGTTGAATTAACTCAACGAAGTTATAAATAGTATCAAGCGATTAGTATCAAGAAGCAAGGTTAAAAAACTTCGAAAAATGATTTTTAACTTCTATAAACTCAAAAGTTAAAGCAAACAAATCTTGATACTCAATTACTAAAAAATAAAGAAAATGGCTGAAAAAATTTTAAAAGAGATAAAAGTAAAGGTTTGGAGACAAAAAAATGCCAAAGCAAAAGGGCAGTTTGAAACTTATACGGTAAACGATGTTTCTACCGACACCTCGTTTTTTGAGATGCTCGATATTTTAAACTATAAATTGATTGAAGAAGCAAAAGATCCTATTGTTTTTGACCACGACTGCCGCGAGGGGATTTGTGGTACATGCAGCCTGTTTATTAACGGGCGCGCACACGGCCCCGACGATGATATTACTACGTGCCAACTGCATATGCGCAAATTTAAAGAGGGTGAAACCATTACCATTGAGCCTTTCCGCTCAAAATCGTTTCCGGTGGTAAAAGATTTGATGGTAAACCGTGGAGCATTTGAAAAAATTCAGCAAGCAGGCGGGTTTGTATCGGTAAATACCGGTGGCGTGCCCGACGGCAATGCAATACCAATTAGCTACGATGACGCCGAAGCAGCAATGGACGCAGCATCGTGCATAGGTTGTGGCGCATGTGTTGCTACTTGTAAAAATTCATCGGCAATGCTGTTTGTATCGGCAAAAGTTTCGCATTTGGCACGTTTGCCACAAGGCAAAGTTGAGGCAGCCCGCAGGGCTAAGGCAATGGTTGCAAAAATGGACGAGCTCGGCTTTGGCAACTGCTCAAACACAGGTGCTTGCGAAGTTGAATGCCCAAAAGGCATTTCAATAGCAAATATTGCCACGCTAAACCGCGAATATTTAATGGCAAA
>CAYQPP010000164.1:0-8096 GCA_964419235.1 uncultured Bacteroidales bacterium | reverse complement strand
TCGATAATTTATTTTGGCAGTTGGGTTTGTGGTAATAAAAAAGGCTTCTAAAAATTAATTTAGAAGCCTTTTGGTATTTTAATCAAAAGAATTTCTCTTGGCTCTGCCACGGAGACAGTCAACTTTAAGAATTTTCTTTATTTTGTTATTGTTTTATAATTTTATCGGCAAACTCTTTACCGGCTCTAATGGCCGATAGGTTTGTATTTACAACATCATCGCCTTTGCGCGTAAAAAGTTCTACAATACCATTCTCTAAGGCATTAAACTCTATATGGTTTAAAAATGGCGACCCTGCACCGAGCATAACCATATTTGATGCTAATTTTGAACCTAAATCGGATGCTATTTTGTCGGCATCAATGGCCACAACCCTATCTAAAGTATTTAGTTTTTCTAATACCGCATCTATTTCAGGATAATTTGGTATATTCTCGAATGGTGTGGTGTTGGTTACTATATACCCTGTTTTTGAAAGAAATGGCAAATACCTCATTGATTCCATAGGCTCTACCGATAAAATCAAATCGGCTTCGCCTTCGGCAATCAAATCTGAATAAATAGGCTTGTCAGAAATCCGCATGTGCGAAACTACTGCACCGCCACGTTGGCTCATACCGTGTGTTTCGGCTTGTTTTATATAGAGCCCGTTTTTTAATGCTGCTGTGCCAATGGCTGTGGCTATTGATAATATGCCTTGGCCGCCGACTCCTGCTAATATTATATCTGTTTTCATTTGTTTATAGTTTATTTATTTTGTTGCAAGTTTTAGTTTACGCAATTTAATGTCTTTGCGGTTTTTCTGAACGCATATCCTGCGAGGCACAATTACCGAAACGCCGTTGTAGTTAAGCTCATCTTTAATCATCTTAACCATCTCGTCGTGGTTTTTCTTAATGGGGTTAATTACGTGCAGGTGTTCAGGTTCAACTCCAATAG
The DNA here is from genome assembly GCA_964419235.1 of uncultured Bacteroidales bacterium. Classification (GTDB taxonomy): domain Bacteria; phylum Bacteroidota; class Bacteroidia; order Bacteroidales; family SZUA-534; genus GH45. The sequence goes on along the minus strand of CAYQPP010000164.1, from coordinate 7,157 downwards.
CAATACAAATATCTTCAATTTTGCCTTTTGCCGACGACTCTTGTCCTCCTGTCATTGATGTTGACTCATTGTCGGATATTATTACGGTAATTGGAGACTTTTCTAATACTGCATCCAAAAGGCCTGTCATTCCGCTATGAGTAAAAGTTGAATCGCCAATAACTGATAAGGCCGGTACCAATCCTGCATCGGCAGCTCCTTTTGCCATTGTTATTGATGCACCCATGTCAACGCAAGTGTTAATAGCTTTGTAAGGCTCAAGTGCGCCAAGTGTGTAGCAGCCAATATCGGAAAATACACGACCGGTACCAAATGTTGCAACAGCCTCGTTCATTGCACGATAAACATCATGGTGTCCGCATCCGACGCATAACGATGGTGGGCGGTTTTCAACTAATTCAGGAATATCTGACCCGTGTTTTACCGGTAAGCCTAAGGCTTTTGCAACATGGTCGGGATTTAGTTCTCCGTCGCGGGGCAGACTACCATCTAACCTGCCTTTTATGCTCTCTTTCTCAAGATAGCCTTTTAAGTGCTCTTCAATAATAGGATAGCCCTCTTCTAAAACCAATATGGTTTCTGTTTCTTCAGCCAATTTCTCAACCAATTTTCGTGGTAAAGGGTATTGCGATACTTTAAGTATTGGATATGGACAGCCATTGGGGTAATTCTCCATTAAATAGTTGTAAGAGATACCACATGCTATAATTCCGAGCGATTTATCAGTACCTTTAAAATAGCTGTTGAACTCACTTTCGTTCGAGGCTTTTTCAAAATCGGCTTGGCTTGCCAACAGTTTTTTATACTGTTTTCGAGCAATATTTGGTAATAATACAAATTGTTGTGGGTTAGAAGGCAGTTTGAGCCCATTTTCGGGCAAAGTTTCTTTAAGGTTGATTACGGCGCGCGAGTGGGCTAACCTTGTGGTAATTCTTAACATTACCGGAACGCCAAATTGCTCTGAAAGCTGAAAACCATAGTATGCCATATCGTAGGCTTCTTGCTGGTTCGATGGTTCTAAAACCGGTATTTGTGCAAACTTGCCATAGTAGCGCGAGTCTTGCTCGTTTTGGCTTGAGTGCATTGAAGGGTCATCGGCTACGGCTACAATCATCCCTCCGTTAACTCCGGTAACGGCCGCATTCATAAAGTTGTCGGCTGCCACATTTAACCCTACATGTTTCATACATGTCATGGCTCGTTTGCCGGTATATGACATTCCCAATGCAGCTTCCATTGCTGTTTTTTCATTGGCTGACCATTTACTATGTATTTTTTTCTCTGTTGCATATTTGTTATGCTGAACATATTCGGTAATTTCGGTTGAAGGAGTTCCCGGATAGGCATATACACCTGACATACCACCATCTATTGCACCTTGTGCTATAGCTTCAACTCCTAATAATACTTTTTGCATTTGCTATAATTTTTATCAGTAGTTTAAAATTAAAATAATTAAGAAAAAAAGTTCTCGTGAACGAAAACAATTGTGTGTAAGGGAATGTATTATAGACCTCCAAAGCGCTTAAGGAAGCCAACCAAAATGGCTACAACAAAATAAAAAATTGAAGGGTAGTGTATGTGTCTCACTTTTTACTATATTTAGAATTGTTGCAAAAATAAAATAAAAATCAGGTATTCAAAAATAGTATGTAACATATTTTATGATATTATTGATGCAATAATTGTGCGAGCACCACCGCTATTTCTGAATTCGCATAGATAAATACCCTGCCATGTACCCAAATTTATTTTATAGTTTGAAATGGGTATTGATAACTCTGCCCCAAATAGTGATGTTTTAATATGTGCAGGCATATCATCGGCACCTTCAAAAATATGGGTGTAAACCGCATGGTTTTCGGGAATTAGTTTATTGATGAAGCTTTCAAAATCAATACGAACCGAAGGATCGGCATTTTCGTTTAGTGTTAACCCTGCCGAGGTGTGCTTAATTAGTAGGTGCAGCAACCCTGTTTTTGGCAATTTTGGCAATTGGCCTGTTATTTTGTTTGTTATCAGGTGAAAACCACGGTTATAGCCCGATAAATGTATTTCAGTTTGTGTTACCATACCATAAAAATAAAAATATTTTATAATCAGCAATAATTTTTCTTTGAAACAGTTTTGTTTATGGCACGAATAAAGTTTGTATTTTAGCGAACCAAATAAAAAGGTATTTTTGCCACATTGTTTTATTTTAACTTGCTATTTAGTGAATAAATTATTTGCAACTTTTACGGTATCGTTACTATTTTCTCTATCAATTTTTGCACAAAACGCCAGTTTGCAAGGCATTGTAACCGATATAAACGGCAATCCTATCGAGCTTATTAATGTTACCGTAAAGGGCTATCCTATTGGCACATCGACAAACAGCAACGGGTATTATAAACTTGAGCTTAAACCAAATATTGAATATACAGTAGTTTTTTCGAGCATAACGCATAAAATTGCAGAAAAGGGTATTATTTTAAAGAACGGGCAGCACAAAAAGTTCAATATCAAGCTCGAGAGTAAATCGGAGCAGTTGCAGGAGATTGATATTGAAGATAAGCAGGTACGCAAATCGTCGTTAACAAGGCTCGACCCGAGGCTTATTAGTGAAATTCCCGATGCATCGGGAAATATTGAAGCTATTATAAAAACTTTGCCAGGGGTATCGTCAAATAATGAGCTTAGCTCGCAATACTCTGTGCGCGGTGGCAATTTCGATGAGAATTTAGTTTATGTTAATGATATTGAGGTTTACCGTCCGTTTTTAATCCGCTCGGGGCAGCAGGAGGGCATGAGCTTTATCAATTCAGATATGGTTTCGTCGGTACTTTTTTCTGCCGGAGGTTTTGATGCTCGGTATGGCGATAAAATGTCGTCGGTGCTTGATATACGCTACAAAAAGCCTACGAAATGGGGTGGGGCGGTATCGGGTAGTCTTTTGGGGGCGTCGGTAATGCTTCAGGGGCGGTCAAAAAACAACAAATTCAGCCATATATCGGGTATTAGGTATAAATCGACCAAGTATGTGCTAAACTCCCTTGAAACAGAAGGTGATTATGACCCCCGCTTTTTTGATTTCCAGACTTACATGACGTATGCCTTAAACAGAAAGATGGAGGTAAGCTTTTTGGGTAATTTTGCCGACAACGAGTATAATTTTGTTCCGCAAAACCGAAAAACAAAATTCGGCACAATAAACGAAGCCCTTGAGCTCGATATGTTTTACGATGGACAAGAGGTTGATAAGTTTAAAACTACTACCGGCGCTTTAGCCTTCGATTATAAAATTCACGATGATTTTAAGATAAAGTTTATTGGTTCGGCATTTGTGTCAAATGAGAGCGAAACATTTGATATACAGTCGCAATACTGGATAAATCAGGTAAGCAACGATTTAGGCTCCGATAATTTGGGCGACAGTATTGATAACCTTGGCTATGCGACGTATTTGGAACATGCCCGTAATTATTTGTATGCCACGGTGCTAAATTTTGAGCATAAAGGGTACTATAATTCGGGGAATCAGTTTTGGCAATGGGGGGCGAGGGTTCAGAGCGAAAATATTGATGATAACCTGTCGGAATGGACTATGATTGATTCTGCCAATTATTCATTACCCCAAAAAGATACAATTGTGAGCGTTGATTTTGCGGTAAGGGCAAAAAACTCGATTTCGTCGATGCGCTACAACTGTTTTGTGCAAAATACGCTTGTTTACGATATTGTATCGAATGAGCTAAGCATTACAGCAGGCATAAGGGGTACTTTTTGGGATTTGAACAATGAGCTTAATATCAGCCCTCGGTTAAATATTGCGCTCAAACCCAATTGGGATAAAGATTTTATGTTTAGCTTTTCGACAGGGCTATATTATCAACCTCCATTTTATAAAGAGATGCGCTCGCGTCAGGGGGTAATCAACAAGAATATTAAGTCGCAAAAATCAATACATTTTGTTTTGGGCAGCGACTATAATTTTGTTGCGTGGCAAAGACCATTTAAACTTGTTACCGAAGTTTATTATAAAATACTGAAAGATTTAATATCATACAATGTTGATAATGTGCGGGTGCTGTATTCGGGCGAAAACGATGCCGATGGCTATTCGATGGGTATTGATTTAAAGATTAACGGCGAGTTTGTCAAGGGCGTTGATTCGTGGTTTAGCCTTTCGGTAATGCGCACGCAAGAGGATTTGTGGAACGACACAAAAATAGTTGAAGATGAAAACGGCGATAATATAGTTACATATCCGGGGTATATGCCGCGCCCGTCTGACCAAAGGGTAAATCTTGGTATATTTTTTCAAGACTATTTTCCGGGCAACCCCGATTATAAAATGCACCTGCAAATTAATTTTGGTTCAGGCCTACCTTTTAATGCACCTAATTCAACATGGCGAACAGATGATGTACGCATGAAATCGTACCAGAGGGTTGACCTTGGTTTTTCGAAAGTATTGAAAAGGGCAGATAAGCAGTACCCAAAAGGGCATTTTTTGCACCATGTTAAAGATGCATGGGTTAGTGCCGAGGTTTTTAACCTAATGGACCGCGATAATACCATATCGTATGAGTGGGTAACCGACTATCAAGGCAGGCATTATGCCGTTGAGAACAGCCTTACTGGCCGCCGGATAAATGTAAGGCTGATTGTGCATTTTTAGGCATCAATATGAGTTTCAGATTGTAAATTTTTTGGTATTATACCTACATGTAACACCGCCCTTTGGGTGGTTGTAATTACGCCCAAAGGGCGGTGTTACGTACCTGTTATTAATAGGTATATAATTGATTAGATAAATACACATTTATAATCTATATAATTTTCTTACCCACTAAAACCTGTTTCGCTTTAGCGGATTACAGTAGAATGCTTTTTGTTTTGTTAATATAATTTGATCAAAAGAATTCCTCGAGGCAAAGCCTCAAGGATAGTCAACTTTAAGGATTTTCTTTATTGCCTGTGTATTAATGAGTTGAGAAAGACAAAAATATCGCAAAAAGAAACTTTTCTAATTTTGTAGAGTTTTCTTGTTGACACTACTTATCTTTATCGGCTTAAAATTATTAAAAAGTAACTATATGCAATTTTTGTATCCCAAGTTTTTATGGGCACTTTTTACCCTTGCCATACCAATAATTATACACCTGTTTAATTTTAGGAGGTATAAAACGGTTTATTTCAGTAATGTTGCCTTTTTGCAAAATATACGCAAGCAGACAAAATCGCGTTCAACGTTAAAAAACCTTTTGATACTGTTGATGCGGATGCTGGCGATATTTTTTTTGGTTATGGTTTTTGCCAAGCCTTATATTCCGGTTGGGGACAAAACAAAAGTTGAAGAGGTGCCGCATGTTGCCATTTATATCGACAATTCGTTTAGCATGGAGGCCGAGGGCAAGTATGGCGTGCTGCTTGAATCGGCAAAGGTTAAGGCTCGCGAGATTACAGGCTTGTTTCCTGCCGGCACAAAATACCTTTTAACAACAAATGATTTTTTATTGTTGCACCAGCGGTTTGTAAGCGGCGAGCAGTTGGTTGAATGGGTGTCGCAAATTGGCAGTACGCATGTTGTTCGCAGTTTAGGCGAGGTGTTAGACAAAATTTCGGTACTGATGCCAAACAACGACACAAACGTAGTGCATAATGTGTTTGTGTTGTCCGATTTTCAGAAAAACACACTTAAAGGCATGCCTGTAAAATTATCAAAAAACTTAAAGCTGTTTGCGGTGCCTTTTATAAGCCAAACCAAAAGCAATTTATATATCGACTCGGTTTGGTTTGAAACGCCCGGGCATTATAAGGGCAAACCGGAAAAGCTGTATGTTAAAATTAAAAATGTATCGAGCCAATCATTTGTTGACATACCATTGCAGCTGTTTATGTCCGATTCGTTAAAATCGTCGGTGGTGTTTAATATTGGTGCGCAAAGCACAAAAGAGATTGCTGTGCCATTTGTTAACTGGAGTACGGGGGTGTTTAAGGCTTATGCCGAAATTACCGATTACCCAATTACTTTTGATAATAGAATGTATTTTAATTTTACCATAAGAGAAAAAAAACCTGTTTTGATAATAGGCGAAGACAACTCGCCAAATTATTTGAACACTCTATATAAAAACGACGATATTATTGAACCTAATACGGTTGGAGTAAACAGTATTCCTTATAGTGCTTTTAACGATTACAGGGTTATTTTTTTAAATGAGTTGGCAGATATTCCGTCGGGGTTAACGAGCGAAGCGGTAAAATATGCCAAAAATGGCGGCACGCTGGTTTTTATACCAAGCAGCAACGGTAATTTAGATTCGTATAAAATGTTTCTGCAAAATTTGGGGCAACTTTTTATTGAAGGGTATATCGACCAGCAGGGCAACATAACTATTGACGATTTGAAAAACCGCCTTTTTAAAGATGCTTTTAATACCGATTTAACCGATGCGCAGATGCCTGAGTATAAAGGATTTTACCCAATAACCATTGGGCAAAAGGCAAACGCAAATGTTATTTGTAAAGCCGAGTCGGGCAGTCCGCTGTTTATTCAATTGCCCGTGGAAAAAGGTGGGTGCTACCTGTCGGCTTTTGGTTTTGATGCAAAAACCACCGATTTTGGGATACACCCCTTGTTTGTGCCGCTGTTTTATAATTTGGCGCTTTATTCATCGTCGCCTTCATCAATTTTTTATTGGATAAAACCGGGGTTGTACTCTGAGGTTGCAAGAAAAAAAACAGCCGGCGAACCGTTTGGTTTAATTGAGGAGCTTTCGGGCAAGGAGTTAAAGCCAAAACATAAGGTAACCCAGCAGGGTATTACGGTTTACCCCGCAATTAGCGAGTTGTCGGCAGGGCATTATAGTGTAATGTCGGGAGGTGTGTTTCAAGATTACATATCGTATAATTTTGACAGAAAGGAGTCGGATATAACATACTATACGCCTGATGAGTTAAACGAGGTGTTTAAAAACTCGGGGAGTGTAGGCATTAACGTGGTTGACCCCAACAGCAATAAAATGGCGAAAACCATAAAGCAACAAAGCCACGGCAAGCCGCTAAGCATTATGTTTTTGTGGTTGGTTATTGGTGCATTGCTTTTTGAGATGGTTTTGCTGAGGTTTTTAAAATAGGAGTGAGGCAAAGGTAGTTTATTGTGATGTATC
>CAYQPP010000163.1:0-8106 GCA_964419235.1 uncultured Bacteroidales bacterium | reverse complement strand
GTCTAACATCTAAAGTCTAAAGTCTAAAGTCTAACATCTAAAGTCTAAAGTCTAATATCTAACATCTAAAGTCTAATATCTAAGGTCTAAAGTCTAACATCTAAGTATAACGAATTTTATTCGTAGCTCAAACCTATGGACTTCTACTTCATAGTGGTTTATTTACCTTTTTTTCTTCGAAATTTTCCTTTTTTGTGAATTGTTTTTTTTGTTTCGGTTAGCAAAAAAATCTTGCTTAATTTTCTGTTTTTCTTTTTCTGCTTCTTTTTTTTCTGCAATAGTCATGGGCATGTCAGTCTGAGGAAATGGATTATTGCTTACTATTTCAATTTTTTGCTTTATGAGTTTTTCGATATCTCTTATATACTCGATTTCTTCTGGTTCACCGATTGAAATGGCAACGCCATCTTCACCGGCACGTCCACAACGCCCTATTCTATGAACATAGGTTTCAGATTGATTAGGGATGTCATAGTTGATGACATAGCGAAGTTTGTCAATGTCTATTCCCCTAGCTGCAATATCTGTAGCAATTAACACCCTGATAGAGTTTTCTTTGAATGCCTGCAATGCTTTCTGGCGTTGGTTTTGAGATTTATCGCCATGAATGGCAGCGCTTGAAATATTTTTCTTTAAAAGCTTACGTGCAATACGATCGGCTCCATGCTTGGTTCTTGAAAAAATCAGTACTTGGTCGAGTTCAGGATTTTTAAGTATGTGCAACAACAAGTCGCCTTTGCTCGTTTTATTAGTTGTATATAAATATTGTTGTATGGTTTCTGCGGTGGAAGAAACAGGGTTGACTGCTACTTTTTGGGGGTTTGTCAAAATTTTTTGTGAGAGGTTCAAGATGTTTTTTGGCATGGTGGCAGAGAAAAATAACGATTGTCTTTCCTTAGGCAGTTTGGCTAAAATCTTTTTGATATCGTTAATAAAGCCCATGTCAAGCATCCGATCCGCTTCATCCAGAACAAAATATTTGACATCCCGCAAAGAAATATACCCTTGATCCATCAAATCTAAAAGTCGTCCGGGAGTGGCTACCAAAACATCTACACCACGCTTAAGAATATTGGTTTGAGACCCTTGTGGGACTCCGCCAAAAATTACGGTATTTTTAACATTAGTGTATTTACCATATGTCGTAAAGCTCTCGCCAATTTGTATTGCCAACTCACGGGTGGGGGTTATTACTAGTGATAAAATTTTTTGTTTACCGTTTGATTCTCGTTTATCATTCGACAAATGTTGAATGATGGGTATTGCAAAAGCTGCGGTTTTACCCGTTCCGGTTTGCGCGCTTCCTAAAACATCTTCTCGGTTCAAAATAAAAGGGATAGATTTAGCCTGGATAGAAGTAGGCACCTTATAGTTTTCTTCTCTCAATGCTTTGAGTATGGAAGGAATCAATTTTAGATTTTCGAATGTCATTTTTTTTCGATGGTTTACAACTCTTAACTAAACAATTTTGCCTTAAATCTCTCTGTCAATAATATATTTATTCCTATCGTTTGAGCTGCGGGCAACCAACTCGCCTATAAAACCGCTTAAAAACAGTTGTGTGCCAATAATCATGCTGGCTATCGACAAATAAAAATAGGGGCTTTCGGTAACCAAAATAGTATCAATACCTTTTGATAGGGCAATTAATTTATGGGTACCAACAGTTATAGCTGCAATAAAACCTATTAAAAAAACAAACATCCCCATCGAGCCAAACAGGTGCATGGGTTTTTTGCCAAATTTTGAGATAAATATAACCGACAATAAATCGAGCGGGCCGCGAATAAACCTTTCAATACCAAATTTTGTGCTGCCATATTTGCGCTCTTGATGTTGTACAACTTTTTCGCCAATTTTATTGAACCCTGCCCACTTTGCCAAAACGGGAATATAACGGTGCATATCACCATATACCTCAATGCTTTTCACAACATCTTTTTTATATGCCTTAATGCCACAATTGAAATCGTGCAGTTTAATTCCGCTCATTCTGCGGGCAGTCCAGTTATAGAATTTGCTCGGAAGGTTTTTTGAGAATAGGGGGTCAAAACGTTTCTTTTTCCAGCCCGAAACCAAATCGTACTTATCTTTAACAATCATATTGTACAGTCCCGGTATCTCTTCGGGGTTATCTTGCAGGTCGGCATCCATGGTTATAACCACATCGCCTTCAGTAGCCTCAAACCCGCAATACAAAGCGGCCGATTTACCATAATTCCGTCTAAATTTTAATCCGCGAACAGCTCCATACTCTTTCGATAGGAGCTCAATTTCGTGCCATGAGCCATCATTGCTACCATCGTCAATAAGAATAATTTCATAGGTATATCCATTATCGTACATTACTTTGGCTATCCATGCAACTAATTCGCTTAACGACTCTTCTTCATTAAATAATGGAACAACTACGCTTATATTCATGGTTTAGATATTTGTTTGTCAAAAATAAAATTATAAAACTAAAAGTTAAGGTGTCATTAAAATTTATTATGCTCTAACGATGCAGGGCTTTTTATAAAAACAGCCATTATCAATCCTACCAAAACTCCAATTAAAGCTTGCGAAAAAAATACTATAAAAGCCATCATTGTGGGTGTTAGCATATTATTATATAACTCAACCAATGCTGTAATTTGCTCGTCGGTAAAATTGCCGCTTTGGGCATATGCCAAACTCATTTGTTCAATATAAAAGCTTATGCCGCTCGGCTCAATCGACGAATAATAAAAATACGAAAAAAACGTATAAATAATTGCTGAAAAAAGGGTAAGCAGTACCGAAAAACTTAAGGCATTTTTATATAAAAACAGGCCTTCATGTATAGTGTCGCGATACTTTTTGCCAAAAAACATCATGCCAAATGATAGGAGTATTGCATTTATCATACCGGCCGAATCGCCCGGATGGTGTGTAATACCGGCAAATTTCATTATTATTACAACAACACTGAAAGCTATGCCTAAATACAACCCGTAGGTCATGGTAAATTTTACTAATGGATTTTCATTCATAATAATTATGTATGGGGCAAATATACTTTTTTTAAGGTTATTTTGATACAATTGATTGTTAGATTTTATTTTTCTTCATCGTTTTTTGCAAGAATATGAATTATTACTACTTTTGTGCGCGGGTAAGTCTTATACGACCAGCTCCTGCTGAATCCCCCCAGGTCCGGAAGGAAGCAAGGGTAAGCGGTTGTAGCGGTGCGATATGAGTAGCTTACCCGTTTTTTTTGATAAAAACTCATGGAAAATAAATATTTTTATTAATTGTATTCTCGTGAAATCAAGAGTATATAATATTAAAACTTTAGGTAATATTGAGGTTTGTAAACACCATAATGCCAAGCGGCTTACTATAAAACTAAAACCCGGCGAAATACCAAAAGTGGTAATACCAAAACTTATGTCCTTTGATATGGGTTACCGTTTTGCTGTTGAAAAAGAGCAGTGGATTATTGAGCATATTTCTATTTTAAATAAAAAAAATACTATTGCTGTTTATGATCAAAACAGGGGTTTTAAAACCAGATTTCATGAAATAATTATCAAAACACATAATAAAAACAGTATTCAAACAAAAAATATCAACAATACTGTTTACATCTATATTCCTGAAAATAAAGATGTGCAATTATCTAACATTCAGGAAATTATAAAAGACATAATAACCGAAGTATTGCGGTTTGAAGCAAAAAAGTATTTAATGCCGAGGTTAAATGAATTGGCAAAAAAGCATGGTTTCACATTTAATAACGTTTATATAAAAAATTTGAAATCGAGGTGGGGGAGTTGCTCAGGTAAAAATAATATAAATTTAAACCTACATTTAATGCGTTTGCCTGAATATTTGTCAGATTTTATTATTTTGCACGAATTATGCCATACAGTACATAAAAACCATGGAGCCCATTTTCATGAATTATTAAATAAAATTGTTGGAAACGAGAAACTACTAAATAAAGATTTAAAAAAATATACTACTCAACTATAACTTATGTCTAAAATATCAGAACAATTTATACGATACGCAAAAATCGATACTCAGTCAAACGAAGAGTCAACAACTTGTCCAACCACAAACAAGCAGTTTAATTTGGCAAAGGTGCTTAAAGACGAGCTGGAGGAGATGGGTGTTAATAAAACAGAATTAGATGAAAACGGATATCTGTATGCCAATATCCCGTCAAATGTAAAACACAAAGTGCCACCTGTTGGTTTTATTTCACATTTAGATACCAGTCCGGATATGCCCGCCGATAATGTAAAGCCAATACTTATTAAAGACTATTCGGGGAAAGACATTATTTTAAACATGGACAACAATATTGTGTTGTCGCCAAAAGAGTTTCCCGAACTTAATAGGTATGTGGGGCAAGATTTGATTGTTACCGATGGCAACACACTACTTGGTGCCGACGATAAAGCAGGTATTGCTGAAATTATGCAAATGGCGCAATACGTTTGCGATAATCCTGATTTTAAACACGGCCCAATTAAAATTGCCTTTACTCCCGATGAGGAGGTTGGACGTGGAGCCGATCTGTTTAATATAAAATTATTTGGAGCCGATTTTGCTTATACAATTGATGGAGGTGGTATTGGAGAATTGGAGTATGAAAACTTTAATGCAGCACATGCCAAAATAAAAATACAAGGCAAAAGCGTGCACCCGGGCGAGGCAAAAAACAAAATGGTTAACGCCGTACTTATACTAAACCGTATTATCGGCTCGTTGCCTGTTGAAGAAACACCACGTTATACCGATGGCTACCAAGGCTTTTTTCACGTGCTTCATGCAAAAGGTACAGTTGAAGAATCAACCGCCGAACTTATTATACGCGACCATGATACTGATAAATTTATCGAAAAGAAAAATAGGTTAGAGGCTTTAACTCAACAGCTTAATAGTGAGTATGGCAATAACTATATAAAGCTTGAAATAAAAGATCAGTACCTGAATATGAAAAAGATGATTGAGCCCCATTTTCATATTGTTGAAACAGCAAAACAGGCCATGGAACAAGTTGGTATTAAGCCTATAATTAAACCTATACGAGGCGGTACCGATGGCGCACGGTTATCATATATGGGGTTGCCAACTCCAAATATTTTTAGTGGTGGACATAATTATCATAGTAGGTATGAATTTGTGTCGATACAATCAATGGAAAAAGCTACCGAAACCATTATTAAAATTATTGAGCTTAACGAAAAACAAAACAGGCCGGAATAAAGGTACTGTATTGCAAATTTAAGGCGTTGTTAAAATTTATTGACATCAAAAAGGGTGCATTCATAAATTTTAAAAATTCATATATTGTTGAAGTTGAGCTTATTGTGCATTTCTCCACAAACAATAGTTATACTTTTCTGTACAGTTGGTGTTTATTATCAAGCATTCATATTTCTGAAAAAATTGGATAAATGCACCTAATTAGGTACCTTTGTTTTAAATTAAAATGTTATGCCTACAATTGACATCGTGGATGGGATAAAAATTAGCATTTACAATGGAGAACATAGACCACCCCATATACATGCTTGTTATAATGAATTTGATGTTGTAATCGAAATTGAAACTGAAAATATTTATGCAGGTGATTTGCCGAATAAACAGATTAAGAAAGTATTTAATTGGTTGGCAGGTAATAGTGAATGGGCATTAGAAGTATTTTATGAATTAAATCCAGAATTAAAATGAGAAAGACAATTAAAATACCAAGGATTTTGAAAATAAACTGGATTAATGAATTATCAATTTCAGTTGTTTTCAATAATGGAGAATCAAGAATAATTGATTTTAGAAAAGTGCTAAATAAATTAAATCTAAAAGAGACTTCACCAATTAATATTTTATATGAATCAATAGAATTGAAAAAGGTAGAATTGGATAATAATACTTTATCATGGAATAATGTTGAGCAATATATTACAATGCGAAATAAGCAAAAACAGAAAGTGCCATTTCAAATTGGAGCAGATGTACTATTGAAGCATAGTCGTCCTGAAAAATCAGATTTAGCATTAAAAATTGGAAGATTGATTAGGGAGTCGAGATTATCACAGGGGCTTACTCAACAAGAGCTTGCTGTTATGAGTGGAACATCAAGAAATTATATTTCACGCATCGAGAATGATAGGTCAGATATTGAATTAGGAACATTAAGGAAAATTATTGAGACAGGATTGGGAAAACAATTAGAAATAGCAGTAAAATAACAAATATTACCTAAATTGAGTGATTTGGAATAAAAAAGATTGTCAATGCTGTGGTACAAAAAGGAATTCATAAAATTTGAATCCACCTTGTTGGTGATAGAGAATTTTTGAACTTTCTTTTTGTGCTGCATGATTGGTGATATTTAAAGTTCGGAATCGCTTAATTTAGGTATTAATAATGTGTAAAAATAATAGCAGGAGAAGCCGTAAATTTTAAAGTTGCATATTGCTTCAGCTTTTGCGCAACAATGCAGGGAATTACATCGAAAACTACTATTATTTTACTGCACCGTTATTGTCAAATAAAAACGGTAGCCGACTTAACTTTTAACAAGATTAAATTGCAAAAAAATGCTTATAAAAATATACCCCGAAAACCCTAACCAAAAAGAGGTGCAAAAAGCAGTTGAAATATTGCGCAATGGGGGGGTAATAATTTACCCTACCGATACCGTTTATGGAATAGGTTGTAGCATCGACAAACCAAAAGCCGTACAGCGTGTAGCACGTATAAGGAATATAAATCTTGATAAGGCCAACTTCTCATTTATATTTTTCGATTTAAGCCATATATCAGACTATACACGCCATATTCCAAATAATGCTTTTAAAATGCTTAAAAGATATTTGCCGGGGCCTTTTACATTTGTTTTGGAGTCGAATAACAATGTTCCAAAAATTTTTAAAAGCAGAAAAAAAACCGTGGGTATCCGCATCCCCGACAATAATATTATACGCGAAATTGTTCGCGAACTCGGCAACCCCATACTTTCATCATCAATACACGATGAGGATGATATTATTGAATATACAACCGACCCTGAGCTTATTCATGAAAAATATGCCGATTTGGTTGATGCCGTAATTGATGGCGGCTATGGCGACAATGAGGCCTCAACGGTTATCGACTGCTCAAAAGAGGAGTTTGAGCTTTTGCGACAAGGTAAAGGCATTTTGGATTAAAATAGCTTAGAGATGCCTGTTGCGGCATTTTTGTAAAATATCAGTAGTTTACTGTTTTTTTTAGTTATTCAACACTTATAGTTAAATTAAGTTTACCTGCCTGTTAAATAAATAATAATAATTGCATTTTGCCAATTTTTACAACCAACAAATCATTGAAAATAGTACCGCTTTTTGTATATTTGCTACATTCAAAAATCAGTAACAAACTTAAAAAATTATATTATGAAAAAACTTTTACTATCATTTGCCGTGGCATTTTTAACCCTTGGTACATTTGCCCAAACCGATTTAATAATTTCGGAATATGTAGAGGGCTGGTCGAACAACAAAGCATTAGAGATATTTAACCCCACCAATGCCGCCATTAACCTAAACGGCTATCGTGTTACACGCTATTCAAACGGCTCCGATGTTCCTCCTGCCGACAATCAGTGGAAAATCGACTTGCCCGATTTTTCTTTAGACCCTTATAAATCGTATGTTGTAGTGCTCGATAAGCGCGATCCCGAAGGTACGGGACAAGAAGCTCCTGTTTGGTCGCAACTGCAAGAGCGTGCCGATGTTTTTCTTTGCCCCGTTTATAATACAAGCAAAGCAATGTATTTTAACGGCGATGATGGCGTTGCCCTCGAAAAAACCGATGGCACACTTGTTGATTTATTCGCTCGTTGGGGGGCGCCAAGGCCTGCCGAGGCATCGGTTGGCGGTTCAACTTTGGTTTTACGATGCTGGACAGACACTCCACCCCATTTTGACGGAACAGGTGTAGGAATTACCGCCGACCATACAATGATTAAAAAACCAAGCGTTAACGACGGGGTTACAACAAACCCGACAATTTGGAATCCTTTGGCTGATTGGGACACACTGCCTGCCAATACTTTCTCAAATTTAGGCTGGCACAATAGCGATG
>CAYQPP010000162.1:0-8124 GCA_964419235.1 uncultured Bacteroidales bacterium | reverse complement strand
TGTAAGTTGAAAAAGCACCTACTTCAACATCATAAATATTAACCATGTTAAATTCCGGATCACCTTCAATAAAAGCATTTGCTATTATAAACGGTTCTGGTCCTTCGTTTGAAACGGTAAATGTTTTCATGTCGTTGGCAACACCAACCATTGAAACCGCCCACTCTTCAGGGTCAATACTGAATTTATAACCTGTAACCTCAGTTATGTCAGCATAATTACGTGCTGTTAAAACAGGTCCGTTATTTCTAACATTTTTAATACCTATAATATCATAAACTCCATAAGGAATTGTATCGCCAATATAGTCAACATTGTAAAATGATGTACGGAAATTAGTCATAGCGCCGTTAGCATTATCCTTAATGTCGTATATAGCGCCGTTTGTAAAGTAGTTTGAAGCATCAGCCTGTGTAAATGACATATTAGTTAATTTAACCAACATATTTTGATTTGCATTAATACTACTATTAAACTGACTTACAGTTAATTCAAGCGGAGTTACTTCATTGTCGCGAGAAACTATTTTTGCTGAATCTTTAGTAATTTCAATTGGCTTAATCTCCCATGTTCCATAATAGTTATCTAATTTTCCATAAATATTGGTAATAGCATCACCTATAACCACGGTATCAGAAATATACCCTTTAGTATCATAAATCAACATACCCCTTGATGCATCTTGAATATATTTTTGATGTTTATAGCTCTGTGCATAAGTAACAGTAGCTTCACCAACATATTTATAAACAACATTCATCATTGTCATTTGTGCCAATGCAACAACCTCAACGGTATCTTTAACAATTACTACACTATCATCAGATGCAACAGATATATTATTAAAATAGTCGCGTGCATAAGCATAGAATATACCCGGGATTAAATTATCGGTAGGCATATTAAAAGTACCATCTGTTGTACCATCAGGTATTTCAATAAGAACAGCTTTTCCATCCTTTTCGGCTTGATCCATTGCATCTTCGTCGCCAACAATAGCGGCAACATCAACATCTTTATGGAATAAAGCTAAACCACCACCAAGCAACAATGAAGCATCGGTTACTTTTACCTCAACTGTGTCTTGATAGTTGACAAATGTTCCTGCTGTTAATGAAACTGTAGGAGCTACGGTTTCCTCTTTAAACACATATGCTGCATATTCAGTTTTTGTAACACCATCTTGGGCTGTAACTGTATAGGTAACAGGATCGGTAAAATCGGTAGTTGTTGGAGATACTGCCGAAGGGGTAATGGTTGCCCCAAACGAAACCTCTAATTCTGTAACTTTTAATTTAGCCAAATTAGAATCGGCAGAAACAGTATTCAATAATAACGTATCGTTAAACCAACCTTTTATCTGTCCGCCAAAAGCAAAATCGGTTAATTTTGCCTTATCAGATGGTTCTTCAACAGTAAGGTTAAGAAGCCATTCGGCTACTGCTCCGCTTTGCGACTTTACCTTATAAACTATTGTAGTATCGCCACTTGCCGGCATGTTAAATGGGTTATCTGTTGTGTCAACAGTTGCCATTGCCGAAATAGTAAGTACTGGCAATACATTTTTAGTAGAGTCATACATTAAAACCCCGCTTATTTTACGTCCGTAACGGTCCCAAACCAAAGCTTCGGTCAAATCGTCAATAGTTACGGTCAAAATTTCGTTATCATTGCTTGGGTCGCCTTCAGTAACATTAACGGCATATGTTATGCCTGTTGCCTTTGCAGGAGCATCAAATGTTAGCACCAAATTACCTCCATTAGTATAATCAGCAGGTGTTGTACCGCTAACTAATGTTGTGCTACCAAATTTTACACCATTAACATATGATTTTCCACTATAAGTAGCAATTAATTTATCCATTGGTGTTCCGTAAGGCACTTCCAAATCAATAGTTAGTGCACCAAGGTTTATTACACCTTCAACGGGTACAGGGAATCCAACATAAACATCTTCGGCATTATTATAGCCTTTAAAATTAAATGCGTTCAAAGGATTTTCCTGTGATACAATTAATGTATATGTTTTTGTATAACTGCCTGCTACTGCTGTTAATACAACATTTGAAGAAACATCAATAGCAGTTACACCACTTTCAAGAGTAGTTGTGCCTGCTTTTAAAACATAGCCGGCATCGTACATTTCAAATTCAACAACTTGACTTGTTAAATTTTCATTAATTGGTAACTCTAACCAAATTGTATCATTTCCAGCATCTCCACTATTTGCCGAAGACAATGAAAAATCAACTAAAGGATCAATCTTATCAACACCAATAATATAATCTCTTGTTATACCATTTTCGTTAATAACAGAATAATTTTTAGCAGTAGTAAAATCGTTAACGGTTACTCCCGATGATTGATTAGTACTACCTATTTTAACATCTGCATCACATGAAACTTCAAAAAATAATTTTAATGAAGAAACATCTGTGCTAAATGGTACATGCACAAAATTTTCGTCATTGTAAGATGCAAATGCTAAAAACTCAGTGTTATCAATATCAAAACCAATAACATTTAAATAATTACCGATATTCCCCATAAAGGAAAGATCATAACAATCATCAGCAAAAGCTTGTCGTACATTCACATTTACAGTTCCATTGGCAGAATGAGGATCAGCCCCCCATCCATCTCCATTAATTAAATAATCTGCTGTAAAAGCATCGTCAGCTATTAAAGAAATGGTAAAGTTCACGGATACTCCGGAAGTTAAATGACCTCCTCCATTATACCACTCTATAGTAGAATTACTTAAACTATGAATTGGTATTGAACCAATGCTAGAAGCACTTTTAATGGTTACACCTGCAGGGAAATCCATTTTTACATACATTCCCCATTCATAATCAGGTGAAGTCATTTGAATAGTAAAATCGTAAGTTTGGAGTTGCCCGGCAAGTCCATTTGTACTGCAAGTTACAGAACTCGCTGTAATTGCCTTTTGACCAAATACGTTCGTGTTCCCAACAAATAATAGGCTTAATACAAAAAGCCAAATTGGAAATCCACGAAGTAGTAGTTTTCTCTTTCTCATACTTTTTAGTTTTAGTTAAAAAAAAAATTATTGCAGTAGTGCAAGTTGTTAAAGTCATAAAATTACATAATAATTTCATAAAAACAATTTTTTTATATATACAATAAATTATTAGTTCTAATCAGTAGGCTATGTATTTAATACTGTGGATAATGAAACCTCAATAAACGTTACAGGTTGTAAATTATAAAATTAATTTTGAACTTAATTAGGGATGTAATACTGCCATCTAAGCAGTAATTACAACCGCCCAAAAGGATGTGTTACAATTACTATATACATTTTACCGATAGTATTTTTACCGGCATAATAAGCATTTGGTTTGTGTCGGGCATTGTGTGTATCTGTTCAACAATGTGCATTCCTTCAATAACTTTTCCAAAGGCAGCAAACCCTTGCCCATCGGGATTTCTCATTCCACCGTAATCTAACTCAGGCTCGTCAAATACACAAATAAAAAACTCGGAGCTTGCAGTACCCGGCATATCGCGTGCCATTGAAATAGTACCCCTTTTATGAAGTATTTTTGTTTTATCGGTTGATTCATGTTTAATTGGTTCAAGTCGCGGAAGGCTATCATCCCAACCAATGCCTCCCTGTATTACATCAATTTTTATGTTGTTCTCAGGCTGATTACCCGTATTTACAACCCTATAAAACTCGCCGCCGTTAAGCATCTTATTATCAACATAATTCAAAAAATTATTTACAGTTACCGGGGCTTTATTTTTATATAACTCAACCTTTATAATCCCAATTTCTGTTTCAATGGTAATAATAGGGTTTTTATTTGTACTGCACCCAAATGTTAATAACAGTACTGTGAAAATTATTGATGTAAGTATTCTGTTTTTCATTTAATTTTTAATTACTTTTTTAACAACTATACTATTTTTTTGTGCAAATTTTAAAAAATACAACCCTTTATCCAAATGCCCTACTCCTATTTCAACAAAATAATACTTATGTGCTATGTTACCAAAATACACCACTTTACCCAACGAGTTTAATATTGAAATACTACCTTTTTGCACCGGCTGGTTAAAAACTATCTGCAATGATTCACTCACAGGATTTGGGAATATATTTACTTTCACATTGTTATTATTAACAGTTTTAATTGCAGCTGGGTTGAGCCCTTCAAAAACCATAATATCATCAAGGTATAAATTACTGCCGTTATCGTTGACCGTCCTAAAACTTATAAGTATTTTTTCTCCTTTAAACCTGCTCAAGTCAAACTGTAAGCTTTGCCACTCATCTTCATGCGTTGGAATAAAACGGTTACTCCCCATATCTGTGTCAACGGTTGACAACCCCTCGCCGCCTTTGGCAAAAATGGTATCATTCCAGCTAATGCCTAAATCGCTGGAAACCAATACCAACAGGCTGTCTTTAAAAAGGTTTGCAATACGACGGGCATAGGCATATTTAAACCGCATTGAAATAGCTTCATCGGTTTCAGGGATGGAGAGCAAAGGGCTAACCAAATCATCATATTGGTCGTTTCGTTTTTTCATTTTTGTAAAATCGAGCCTTACCGAGTTTATGCTTTCAGGCAAACCTCCTGCGGTATCAACAACCCAAGTGTAATCGGCGTTATGATTTACCAAGGTAAAAAGGGTGTTTGAGAAATTAAATTTTGTTGTGTCAAAATGCTCGATAAAGGGCAAGCCGATATTTTTGGGCATTTCAATATTTACATAAGTGAAGTTGTTTATCATATCGGCCTCCGACGAATCAATTGTCAAGTCGATAGCAATTTTAATTTGGGTTTTCCCCTCTTGTATCGGAGTTGCCCCTAATTCAAAAGATTTTTCTTCGCCCGCAGGTATTGTCGCATCTTCAAAAAAATAATTCTCGGTATTTGAATTTACGGTTGTGCTTATGTTTATTCCAACAACCTCTTGCTCTCCCAAGTTTTTTACCACAACAACAGGACTTACCGATTGATTAAATGTATAGCCAAAAGGCAGATTGCCAACCTCTTTTATGGCAATATCGTAGCTATTGTCAACAGGCTCTTCGGGTGTGTGGTTTTCCGATAAATAGTCAAAAGCCGCCTTTACGTCAATCATCCCTTTACCATAGGTATTATCCTCTCCATCATCGCCCAAGTCGATGGCGGAGTTATATAGCGCACCCAAAATATCTTGTCCCGACAAAAACGGAAATGCCTCTTTAAGCAAAAGAAATGCCCCTGCCACATGCGGCGATGCCATTGATGTTCCTGAGAGCTGCCCATAGCTATCATCGTTTTGAGACGACCTTACATTTACCCCGGGGGCCACAACCTCGGGCTTTACCCAACGCGAATAGTCCTCAGATTGTTCAACGCAAGTTGTGGGACCGCGTGACGAAAAATCGGCAATTGGCAACGTTGCTGAATGCCCGTTTACTGCCCCTACGCTAAATACGCTTAGCAAACCGGGTGCAAGATTGGCAGGCTGCCCAATGGTAGTTGCGTTTGGACCTTCGTTACCAGCCGAAAAAATTATACCGATGCCAGCGGTTTCGGCAGCAAATATTGCCTGAGCTTCGGGGACATCACATTCGGCATAATCGTAAAAACCATCCCAACCCCACGAATTTGTTATTACATCGGGCATATCGCTTACAGTATTTATATTGCCATCGGAGTTTAAAGCCCACTCAAACGAGCGGAGCACCACATCGAGCGGCCTAACATCGCTAAGGCTTGTAACAATAGGGTCAGAGGCCATCCAATATGCATTAAAAGCAACACCTATTGTGTCGTTGGTATTTTTATCTAAACCCAAAACCGTACCGATGGTATGGGTGCCGTGAAAACTTGATAAAGCGACATCTTCGGGCGTGGGGTTGTTATAGCCAAACCATGCCTGATTTAACGGGCGATAATTTCCGATAAAACGGTCGGCAATAGCCGGATGGTTTTTTTTAACACCGGTATCAACGCCAAGTGCAATGCGGTTTCGTCCGGTATAGCCCAGCCTCCACATAGCGGGTGCATTTATGGCATATAAACCCGATTCGGCCTCGGCAATATTTTTTTTGCTGTCGGATTTTGATGCTACCGGCTCATAACAAAAATACCTATGCTCGTCAGTTTGTATTGCCGATATACCTTTTCGCTGCGCAAGCTCATAAATAATATTTGGCTTGGCCTTAAGCGTTATAATATTAACTATCCAATAGCATTGTATATCGTCAACAAAGTTTTTGTTTTTATGCAGGTAACCCAATATGCCCTTTTGCGACTCGTCAGCAATTTTATGCAGATAGGCTAACGTTATTTTTGCCCTTATTTGCGAAGTTGTATTATCATGCTTAAACACCTGCTGCAATGAATCGAGGTTTGCTTGTTGGTTTAAAATAAGGTTTACTTTAATAAAACCCGTATTGCCTTTTTTTAACTTTTTTGATAAAACAGGCGACAATGTAGCCTGTGCAGTTATTGCATTTGAAATGCTTAATACTACAATTATCGACAGAATAATCTTAATAATTCGCATAGCAATATAATTTAGCAGTTTATAAATATGTTGTTATTATATCTAATAAGTCTGTTATTGTTTACAGAAGTATGAAAATACTACAAAGCGTTAATTATGGGCAATTCCAGTAATTATGTATCTGCCCTGTCTAATAGTTGCTGCGATATTTTTTTGCTGGTTTTTGCGCCAAGCACTTTCAAATCCTCAACCCTTTTAACAAGGTTTCCTTTTCCTTCGCTAAGCTTATTCATTGATGCTTCATAAGCATCTTGCGTAAGCCTGAGTTTTTTTCCGACATCGACAAGGTCGGTCATCAGGCCGACAAACTTATCGTACAAATCGCCACTCTTTTTTGCAATTTCAAGTGCATTGCGCGTTTGATTCTCTTGCCTCCAAATCGACGAAATGGTTAACAATGTTGCCGTAAGTGTTGATGGGCTCACAATAACAATTTTATTGTCCCATGCATAATTAAAAAGCTGCGTGTCTTGTTTTACCGCAATACTAAACGACGACTCTATGGGCACGAACATAAGCACATATTCGGGCGAGTGCAATCCTTCAAGCGAGTAGTATTGTTTATCGGCCAACTCTTTAATATGTGATTTTATTGAGTCGATATGCTGCTTGAGGAATTTTTCCTGATCTTCGGCTATTTCGGTATTTACCAACCTTTCGTATGCTACCAACGATACTTTTGAGTCGATAACAACATGCTTGTTCTCGGGCAGATAAATAACCACATCGGGTTGATATCTTTTACCCGACGTATGGGTTAGGCTTACTTGCGTTTTGTACTCGCGCCCATTTTCGAGCCCGCTGCCCTCAAGAATACGCTCAAGGATAACCTCGCCCCAGTTGCCCTGCTTTTTAACATCACCTTTTAGTGCTTTTGTAAGGTTGTTTGCATCTTCGCTTATTTTACTATTCAAATCGTAAAGCTTTTTAATTTCGACCTGCAAATCGGTGCGGTCTTTCACATTTTTAATATAGGTGTCCTCAACCTTTTTTTCAAAATCTTTGAGTTTTTCATTCAAAGGCTTTAGTATCGTATCGAGGTTGTCTCTGTTTTGTTGGGTAAACTTTTTGGTTTTTTCTTCAAGTATTTTATTGGCCAAATTGTTAAACTGCTCTGTAAATTGTTTTTGCAAGGCTTCAACCTCCTGCTTTTGGTTGTCTAATTTGTCTTTTATGTTTTTAAAATCGGTTTTGGCCTCGGCCAGCGATGTGTTTAGCGATATTACCGAAGCCCTTTCGTTTTGAAGCTCCTCTTTTGATTCGGCAAGCCTATCGTTAAGCGTTTTTGTCCTTTCGAGCTCAATGTGCAAAGCCGTCCTGTTTTTTTCAACCTCTTTATCAAGCTCGGCTAACGCATCGGCATGTTCGGGACTTTTGCCTGTTTTAAGTTTAAAAATCAAATAAGCAGGCACAAACCCCAGCAATAAACCAATTACCAAAAAAATAATTTCCATAATAATGTTTTTTCAGAAGTTATACTGATTAAATACAAATCAGCATAAACAATTTTAACATCAAAGTTAGCAGATAAATTTACTTATCGGATAAAAAACAAATAAAGAAAATTCTTAAAGTTGACTATCCCCG
>CAYQPP010000161.1:0-8180 GCA_964419235.1 uncultured Bacteroidales bacterium | reverse complement strand
CAAGATATTAGACATAAGACTCAAGATGTTAGACATAAGACTTAAGACACAAGACACAAGACACAAGACACAAGACACAAGACACAAACACAAGATATTAGACATAAGACTCAAGATGTTAGATATTAGACTTAAGACTCAAGACATTAGCAATGAAGCAATTTAACAATTTAACAATTTAACAATGCAACAATTTAGCAATTCAACAATTTAGTAATAATCAGGCATAATTAACATAAGATAACGGTTATCCGACACAAAGCTTTAATTCTAAACAATGACAAAAAATTGGGAAGAAATTATTTTGGGCAGGCTACATAGTATTTATGGAGATAAAATTAGTCATGAGCAAAAAAACAGGTTTGTAGCATTTATTTCAAACAATTTGGTTAATAAAACCAAAAACACAAGGTATTGGAGCGAATTGGATATTGCTTTAATAACCTATGGCGATAGTATTCTTGAAAAGAATAAAAAGCCGTTGACCACTCTGCATAAATTCATTAATAATTATTTGCACGATACAATAAATACAATTCATATTTTACCGTTTTTTCCGTTTAGCAGCGACGATGGTTTTTCGGTTATAGACTTTGAAGCCGTGAACCCTGAACTTGGTAATTGGGCTGATATTGAAAATATTGCCGGCGGTTTTAAGCTGATGGTCGATTTGGTTATAAACCATGTGTCGAGTAAAAGCAGTTGGTTCCAAAATTATTTGAAAGGAGAGGGCGAAGGAAACGATTTTTTTATCGAGGAATCGGCAGACACCGACTTGTCGCAGGTTACGCGCCCGCGTAATACACCTTTGCTAACCCGTTTTGACACCAAAAATGGAATAAAAAATGTGTGGACAACCTTTAGCGATGACCAAATCGACCTAAATTTTGGTAATCCAGAGGTGCTGTATAAATTTTTGCAAATTCTGCATACATATATTAATAAAGGGGCGCATATTATTAGGTTAGATGCTATCGCATTTTTGTGGAAAAAGGTTGGCACTACATGTTTGCACTTGAAACAGACCCACGAGGTTGTAAAGTTGATGCACAATTTTGTCGATTTAACAGCGCCCGGTGTAATAATACTTACCGAAACCAATGTGCCCAATAAAGAGAACATCAGCTATTTTGGAAATAATGACGAGGCGCATATGGTTTATCAATTTAGCCTGCCACCGCTGCTGTTGCATGCCTTAAATAGCGGCAATAGTCTTTATTTGACAAAATGGGCAAGCTCTATTCCTGAGCTTGATAAAGACTGTACATATTTTAATTTCACGTCATCGCATGATGGTATTGGCGTTAGGCCGCTTGAAGGCTTGCTGCCCGATGACGAGAAAGAGCAGTTATATAATGATGTTAAATTGAGCGGCGGCTTAATAAGCACAAAAAAAAATACCGATGGAAGCGAAAGTGCATATGAGCTCAATATCACATATTTTGATGCGCTGAAAAGGACCCGCAATGGAGAGGATGGGTGGCACGAGCAACGTTTTTTGTGTTCGCAAACCATTATGCTGGGAATGAAAGGTATGCCCGCTTTTTATATACACAGTTTATTGGGCTCGTCAAATTTTTATAAAGGCGTTGAACAAACCGGCAGGGCACGTACCATTAACCGCGAAAAGTTAAATTATAATAAATTGGTTAAAGAAATTAATGAAGATTCAACAAGGGGAAGGGTGTTTAATGAATTGCTTAACTTGATATCATTAAGAAAAAAGAGCAGGGCGTTTCATCCATCATCAAAACAGCAAATAATTGATTTAGGCAAGAATGTTTTTGCCTTTGAAAGGATTGCCGATACTGGCGAAAGAATATTGGCAATAAGTAATGTAACATCACAGTATCAGCAAATTAAAATAAATACTTCGTTTAAAAATTATAAATTTGATGTAATAAGCCAAAAAGATGTAAACGTTAAGCAAATCGAATTAACGCCATACCAAACGCTCTGGCTAACAAAATATGGGTTTATTGATAAACTCTAATTAGTGGCAACAAATATTCTGATTAAGAATTAAATGGATAAAACATACATTTGTCACATATGACAGGTTTAACTATTATTAAATCCTACACTTGTGGGTTTTATTCCTCGCAGCTTGCTGTGAAACACTGATTGTATATAAAATTGATATCTTGTTGGCAGCGAGGTTGTTTATTTGGCGATAAATTTTTATGCAGAAGCGGAACAGGCTATCTGACAAATAAAATAAATATGTTTTAGTCAAATATCGTGATGTATTAACAATTGTACATTAGATTAGCACCCAAATTTATTTGGGTGTATAAGACAATTACAAAACACCCCAAATTCTCAATAAGTTTGCTTTGCAAACTTATTGAGAATTTGGTACATGAGTAGATTACCATAATACACCAAGCTAAAAAATTATAAAAGGATGAAAAAACTATCTTTTTTAATAGTGCCCGATTCGTTTAAAGACTGTATGCCGGCAATAGAGGTTGGCAAAAACATTGAAAAGGGGGTTAGGGAAGTTTTTAAAGATGCAGATATACAGGTTATCCCCATGGCAGATGGTGGCGAGGGCACGGTTGATAGTATTGTTGGCGCAATAGGCGGAGATATTGTCCCCGTAAGGGTTAAAGATGCTTTGGGACGTGTTGGCGATAGTTTTTTTGGAGTTATTAATGGTGGCAAAACAGCTGTTATTGAAATGGCGGCTGCCAGCGGTATCGAAAAGTTAAAACCCGAAGAGCGCAACCCGTGGGTTACCAGCACTTATGGTACGGGCGAACTGATTATTGCAGCCCTTGATTATGGGTGCAGCGAGATTATTGTTGGCTTGGGCGGGAGCGCTACCAACGATGCAGGAATGGGGATGGCAAAAGCATTGGGTATTAGGTTTTATGATGCGGCCGGAAATGAATTAGATGAGGGGGGCGGTACCCTTGGCAGCTTGGCGGTTATTGACATAAATGGGTTGGATAGGCGTGTTGCCCGAACAAAGATAGTGGCTGCCACCGATGTAACATCGCCATTGACAGGCAAGTCCGGGGCATCTTTTGTATTTGGCCCGCAAAAAGGGGCTTCGCACAAAATAGTGCAAAATCTTGATGAAAACCTTATCAATTTTTATGGGGTAGTTGATAAACAATTCGATAAAAATATAAATGCAATAAAGGGTGTGGGTGCTGCCGGCGGTCTTGGTGCAGGCTTGTATGCTTTTTTGGGCGCCGAAATAAAACCGGGGTTCGAAACAATATCAAGATTAATACAACTTGAGAAAAAGATTAAAGCAAGCAATATAATAATTACCGCCGAGGGCAAGGTTGACGGGCAGACGGCATCGGGCAAAACACCGGCAGGGGTGGGTCGTTTGGCATTAAAGTACAATAAGCCTGTATTTTTGTTTGCTGGAAATGCCACAAGTTTAACCCAAAAACTATATAGCAGCGGTATAACAAGTGTAGTGCCCATAACCCGAAAGCCTGTTTTGATAAATGAGGCTTTAAAAAATGCACAGGGGTGGTTGCAAAAATCGGCCGAGGAGTTATGCCTGATTATCCAATCGGCTCAAAAATTGTAAAAACCTCACATATTCCTCTGGTATATAAAAAAACCAAACACATCTTTTTATTCAAAATCCCAATACATACTTATGTTTATCAGTTAATTAGCAAGGTTTACCGATTATTTTAACTTATTGAGGTTTGCATAAATCAGTCTATGCGTAATATTGTACGCAAATATTTTATGCATTATGGCATAAAACCCGATTATTAGAATAAAATATCTTAATTGAAATTACTATAGGAGGGAAGTATCAATTTTTTGAAAGACACTCACAACAAAGCCAATTAATTTCACTATCATTTATATAGTAAATACTAATAATCATTTTTATTGAATTTTACTTACTCGCTGTATAATCACCACTATTCCTTTAATATTAGTCGAAACCACTACATTACATATGTAAATATGCGATAATTTACAAATATTACATTAATACTTCACATAGTCTATTGTTCGATAAACCAGTAGTTTACACAATTTATTTAAAGTTGTATAACAAATTAATTTGAGTAATTATAGTAAAAACGCTACAATGTTTAATAATAAATATACATATTAAGCTAATTACCAGACTATTGACACGATTATATAAAGCTGTAATTTAGTAGTTAGCTAATCAAATGGTTTACAATTGTGAATAAAAATACTCTATTTATGATTTACATAAGTAAATTGAGTTGTTAAATAAATTATTACATTTGTAACTATAATAATTTACATATGGAGATAAAAGACAGGTTATTAAAGATAATAGCATCTGAGGGGATTACATCGGCAGCCTTTGCCGATGCAATAGGAGTACAGCGGTCGAGTATATCGCATATAGTATCGGGGAGGAATAAACCAGGGCTCGATTTTTTGCAGAAAATACTTAATAGTTTTCCTAAATATAATGCCGAATGGCTTGTAATGGGCATTGGTGACATATACAAGCCCCCTACACAGTCTAATCTATTTGGTGGCAATTCTGATGCAGATAAGGAAGAACTTCAGCCCGATATTGTGGCCGATGATAGTAGCGAAGGCACAAATGCTTTAATAGAGGGCGTGCATACCGAATTAAACAAAAAAACAGATGTAATAAATGAAGAGGATAGGCCAAGTTACGGTAATGTAGTGTCTCAAAACTCGGTAAATAAGAGACTTGACGTTAAAAAAATAGAGAAGATTGTTATATTTTATGATAATAAAACCTTTAGTGAGTACTATCCCGAGCTTGAATAGATAATTATTGAAATATCTGTAATGGTATAGCTTTTGTCGGCCTATTTGTATTATATTTGCAGCAAAAACAATGTACAAATCACTTATCCGCCCCCTGTTTTTTAGGCTGCAGGCCGAAACTGCCCACAAAGTCGTGTTTAATTTGCTTAAAACCGCAAGGCTGTTGGGGTTAAGGCAACCTTTAAAATGGTTTTATCATCCCAAGAGTTTACATATGGAAACAAATGTTTTCGGGTTAACTTTTCCTAATAAAGTTGGTATAGCTGCCGGACTTGATAAAAATGCCGAAGCCTTTAATATGCTTGGTAGCTTGGGGTTTGGACATGTTGAGATTGGAACTGTTACCCCAAAGCCTCAACCCGGCAACCCGAAACCGCGGTCGTTTCGCTTGGTTAACGATGAGGCACTTATTAACCGCATGGGGTTTAATAATAATGGTTTATCGAAAGCTATTGAAAAGCTTAAAAATAGGGGGCAGGCTCCGATTATCGGGGGCAATATTGGTAAAAATACTTTGACCGGCAACGATAATGCTCTCGATGATTATGTTACTTGCTTTAATGGCTTATATTCTTATGTCGATTATATTGTTGTTAATGTGAGCTGCCCCAATATTACCGATTTGCACAAACTGCAAGACCAAGAATCGTTAGAATTTATATTAAATACGTTAGATGAATTGCGTAGTAAAAAGGAGAGTTATAGACCTATTTTGTTAAAAATTTCGCCTGATTTAAACAACCACCAAATTGATGAGACTTTGGATGTGGTTAAAAAGTGCCATATTGATGGGGTTATTGCCGTTAACACTACAACAACACGCAATAATTTAATAACAGTTGCCGAAAAGGTTAAATCTATCGGAAATGGAGGTCTTAGCGGAAAACCTATTAGGGATAGGTCAACCGAGGTTATCAGGTATATTTACAAAAAAACCGGAGGTAAACTGCCTATTATAGGGGTAGGCGGTATTTTTAGCGCTAATGATGCTATCGAAAAGCTTGAGGCGGGTGCTTCTTTGGTTCAGGTGTATAGTGGTTTTATTTATGAAGGCCCGGGGTTGGCAAAGCAGATAAATAGAAAAATTAAAAAGTTACAAAAGTGAATAATGTGGTAATATTTATAATTACATAAGTAAACATTAAGAGTAAGGTAATGTTTACAAATGTAATATTATAGTATTGCAATTATATTTTTTCCTTTTTTGTGCTAATTATTAAAAATAGATGTAGTTTTTTTGAAAAACTCAAATTTTGCAATATTTGGAGGTTAAAAATATTTTTTTTAGAATATTCGATTCTAAGGCTTAGTAAATGAATAAGTAGTATATAAGTCTAAGCAGGCAATAAATTGTTTTATTAATACTATATTTCTTACAGGCTTTTTATAAAATACTATCTTTGTAGCCAATTTTTTAACATTTTAATAGATATGGATATTATTGCATTATTGAAAAATAAGGTAATTGAGGGTGTAAAGGTGCTTTATGGCGCCGGTGTAAATGAAAATATTGTACAATTTCAGAAAACGCGCAAGGAGTTTGAGGGTGATTTTACCCTTGTTGTGTTCCCTTTTTTAAAAATAGCTAAAAAAGGGCCTGAGCAGGCTGCTAATGATATTGGAGGTTTTTTGGCCGATAATGTATCCTATATTGATAATTATAATGTTGTAAAAGGGTTTTTAAACCTGAAACTGTCTGATGCTTATTGGGTTGGTTTTTTGAATACTATCATGTCTGATAATAATTATGGCTTTGCGGAAGAGGAAAAAAGCGGAAAAACGATAATGGTAGAGTACTCGAGTCCTAATACCAACAAACCCCTGCATTTAGGGCATATAAGGAATAATTTATTGGGTTATTCGGTTGCCGAAATTTTAAAGGCAAATGGGCATAAGGTTATAAAAGTAAATTTGGTAAACGACCGTGGAATCCATATCTGCAAAAGCATGTTGGCATGGCAAAAGTGGGGTGGTGGCGCAACTCCCGAAAGCGCGGGTATAAAAGGTGACAAACTGGTTGGCGACTATTATGTAAAATTTGATCAAGAGTATAAAAAGGAGATTAATGGTTTGGTTTCTGGTGGTTTGGGTATTGATGATGCCAAGGAGAAAGCACCTTTGATTTTACAGGCGCGCGAGATGTTGCGTAAATGGGAGGCTGGCGACAAGGCTGTCAATGAGCTTTGGGCAACCATGAACGGCTGGGTATATAAGGGGTTTGATGTTACTTATAAGGCTATGGGCGTCGATTTTGACAAGGTTTATTACGAGTCGGAAACATATAAGCTCGGCAAGTCTATTGTGCTCGATGGTTTAAAGAGGGGCATACTTATACAAAAAGAGGACGGTTCAATATGGGCTGATTTGACTTCTGACGGGTTAGACGAGAAGATTTTGTTGCGCTCCGACGGCACTTCGGTTTATATGACACAGGATATCGGTACTGCCCATCAGCGCTTTTCGGGGTTTAAGCTCGATAAACATATGTATGTGGTGGGCAATGAGCAGAATTACCATTTTCAGGTATTGAAACTGGTTTTGAAAAAACTGGGTTATGGATGGTCTGACAGTATTATGCACCTGTCGTATGGCATGGTGGAGCTGCCCGAGGGCAAAATGAAGTCGCGCGAAGGCACTGTGGTTGATGCCGATGATTTGATTGATGAGATGGTAAGCACGGCAAAAGATACATCAATGGAGTTGGGCAAGCTTGAGGGGCTATCGGATTCAGAGGCTGATAGTGTTTATAATATGATAGGGTTGGGGGCTTTAAAGTATTTTATTTTAAAGGTTGACCCAAAAAAGAGTATGCTGTTCAATCCTAAGGAGTCGATTGACTTTAACGGCAATACAGGCCCGTTTATTCAATATACCCATGCGCGTATTAAGTCGGTGCTGCGAAAAGTTGACGATGGTGGAATAGAGGTGTTTGATAAAATAAACGGTAGCATAGGGTTAACCTCCAAGGAGCGCGATTTGGTAAAGCTGCTGTTCGATTTTCCGAATACTGTTGCCGAGGCGGGGCAAAACTACAGTCCGGCGGTTATTTCAAATTATATTTACGACTTGGCCAAGGAGTATAACCAGTTTTATCATAATCATGTGGTTGCAAAAGAGGAGGATGCCGACAAGCGTACTTTTAGGGTGCAGGTTTCAAAAATGGTGGCACAAACCATAAAAGCAGGGGCAGGGCTATTGGGGGTTGATGTTCCTGATAGGATGTAGCTTGAAGTCTTTATATTTCATTGTTAAATTACTAAATGTTTTGGGGACGATGCTGGTTTTACCCTGATAAATCAGGGCGTTGACCTCATGTGTGTTTTGTTTATCTGTTTACCGCAACGCTTCGAAGTGCAAGCACGCTCGAAGGTTTGCTATTGCCATAGGAACTCATAGCGCCTGCTATGAGA
>CAYQPP010000160.1:0-8186 GCA_964419235.1 uncultured Bacteroidales bacterium | reverse complement strand
GAGGCTTTCAGCCTCAAGTTTTCAAACTTTAGGCAAACAAGCGGATAAGCATATTATAATTTATTTAAAGAATAAATATTTAACCGTAATGATGGCTACTTACATTTAAAGTTTAAAAACATAGGATTGCAAAACCAAATAGCAAAAAAAAATGCAACCCGGGCGGACTGCATTTTTTTAGTTGTAAATGTTGTTCGTAATTGTTATCTATTTTCCTATAAGTATTTCCACCATAAGGTCGTCTTTCAGTACGCTTTGCCCTGCTTTAACATGTATTTTTTTTATTTTTCCTGAAATGGGGGCTTGTATTTCGTTTTGCATCTTCATAGCCTCAAGGATAAGCAAAGGCTCGCCTGCCCTGACATCGCGCCCCTCTTCGGCAAGCACATCGACAATTTTGCCGGGCATTGGCGCCTCAAGGTTCTCGTTCTTTTTCGATCTGCTTTTTGATGACAAAAACCTCATACGCTTGTATGATGTCGGTGTTTCGACAGTAAACATATACGATACCCCATTTAAAAGTATTTCGTACCTGTTTTGATTTTTATACAGTATCTCAACCGGATATTTTTTATTTCTCCACAACAAATAAGTCCCGTGTTTATCGTCATCTTTAATAACAACTTCGTTCTCTTTGCCGTTAATATTTAAAATATCGGAAAAAGGCAAAGCAAATTCAAACTTTTTGCGTTTTATGTCAACTGCAATAAGCTTTTTTATCTCTTTTTTTGAACTGCGACCAAATCTCATCTGTTTTTTCTCCTTTAGTTCAACAAACATATCTTCAAATTTAATAATTAAATCGACTTTAATCTTTTGTTAAGCACCCAAGGGTTAATATTTTTTCCCTGTTCAAAATCAACTTCGTTGTGAGCCTCTTTTTCACGCTCTTCAACATATTTAAGCGTAGCAAACCATGCGGCCAAAACCTCCTCTTCCTCGGTAGTTTCATGCATAAACTCTAACTCGTTTTCAATAAAGCTTGTAGTAAAGGTACCACACTTAAATGTATTATTATCTAAAACGGTTTTAAAAAACGGTATGGTAGTCTTAAGACCTTTAATCCAGAGTTTGTTCAACGCCTTTTTAGTTTCTTTAATTGCAGTTTGGCGGTCTTCACCCCATACAACGAGCTTGGCAATCATCGAGTCAAAATTTGGCGATATAGTATCACCTTCAACCACACCACTCTCTACACGGATATTATCGCCTGTTGGCAATACCATTTTTTCGATAGTTCCCAAATATGGTGAAAAGCCTGCCTGCACATCTTCTGCATTAACCCTGCACTCGATAGCCCAGCCGTTTAATTTTATATCTTTTTGTTTTATTGCAAGCTTTTCGCCTTGTGCAATACGTATTTGCTGCTCAATAAGGTCGATACCTGTAATCATTTCGGTAACAGGGTGTTCAACCTGAATACGTGTATTCATCTCCATAAAATAGTACTTATTGTTATGGTCAAGCAAAAACTCAACAGTTCCTGCACTCTCATAATTTACTATTTTTGCGATTTTTATTGCAGTGTCCCCCATCTCTTTGCGCAACTCATCAGACAGTGCAGGCGATGGCGCTTCTTCAATCAATTTTTGGTGCTTACGCTGAATACTGCACTCCCTTTCGCCCAAATGGATAATATTGCCATGAGTATCACCAAGTATCTGAAATTCGATATGCTTGGGGTTCTGTATATATTTCTCAATAAAAACCGAAGGGTCGTTAAACGCCTTCTCGGCCTCATTGGTTGCCAAGCGAAACATTTGTGCAAGCTCTTCGGCCTTATGTATAATTCGCATACCACGTCCACCGCCGCCCGAGGCTGCTTTTATAATTACTGGATAACCAATTTTGTCGGCTACTTTTTTTGCTTCTGCCGCATCGCGTATTGTATGGGTAGTACCACTTGCCAACGGTATTTTGTGCTTAGTTGCAATTTGGCGGGCAACGGTTTTATTTCCCATTTTATGAATAACATCGGGCGATGGGCCTATAAATTTTATGCCTTCATTAAAGCAGCGCTGTGCAAAATATGCGTTTTCGGCCAAAAAACCATATCCCGGATGAACCCCGTCAACCTTAATCTCTTTAATAACGCCCATCAGTTTTTCCACATCGAGAAAAACCAGAACCTCGGGATATTCATCACTTAAATCATAAATTTTATCAACATGCGAAAGATAATGCGCCGTGGGCTCCGATGAAGTTTTCAAACCCCATGTTTCAATCCCCATTAGTTTGCATGTTTTTGCAATACGAACGGCTATTTCGCCACGGTTGGCAATTAATATGCTTTTTATATTCATGTTTTTTATTTTATCATTAATATAAGTATCGAATTACTTCTGATATATTAACTTCATATTTTGTGTCTAACTAATTATATTGTTTCAAATTATCTAACAATTACCTTACAACGGAATATTACCATGCTTTTTAGTGGGTATAGCCACATGCTTATTTTGTAAAGCTTCAAAAGCCAAAATCAGTTTCCGGCGTGTAATAGCTGGGTCAATAACTTCGTCAATATATCCTTTTTCGTCGGCTACATACGGGTTGGCAATATTATCGCGGTAAGTTTTTACCAACTCTTTTTTAAGTGCCACTGGATCTTCGGCAGCAGCTAACTCACGCCTATAAATAATGGCCACAGCACCATCGGGTCCCATTACGGCAATTTCGGCAGTTGGCCATGCAAAATTAAAATCACCTCCAATATTTTTACTGTTCATAACAATATATGCACCACCGTACGACTTACGCAGAATAACGGTAATTTTTGGCACGGTGGCTTCTGTATATGCATACAGCATTTTTGCACCGTTCCTTATAATTCCCATATGCTCTTGGTCAACACCCGGCAAAAAGCCCGGAACATCTTCAAGGGTTAACAGTGGAATATTAAAACCATCGCAAAAGCGAATAAAGCGTGCCCCTTTAATTGACGAATTAATGTCGATAGTGCCTGCTAAAACTTTAGGTTGATTACCTATTATACCAATAGTATTGCCGTTTAAGCGGGCAAAACCAATAACAATATTCTGTGCATAATTCTCACTTATCTCATAAAAGGTATCGGTATCAACAACTTCGCTTATAATATCCTTAATATCGTAAGGTTTATTCGGGTCGTCGGGAACAATATCTCTTAGTTTCTCATTATATTCGGGTATTTCATCCGCTTTTAATATAACCGGCGGGTTCTCCATATTATTTGAAGGAATGTACGTAAGAAGTTTTTTTACCCCCTGTATTGTATTCTCCTCATCTTCATAAATCATATGTGCAACACCACTTTTTTTTGAGTGTACCACTGCGCCGCCCAACTCGTCATCGGTAATATCCTCATTTAGTACCTCTTTTACAACGCTTGGCCCTGTTACAAACATATAACTGGTTTTGTTGGTCATAAATATAAAATCGGTAAGTGCGGGCGAATAGACAGCACCACCGGCAGCAGGCCCCATTATTACCGAAATTTGGGGAATTACCCCCGATGAGTAGATATTATTTTTGAATATGGTGGCATACCCTGCCAAACTTGCAATACCCTCTTGAATACGTGCGCCGCCCGAGTCAATTAACCCTATAATTGGGGCTCCCATTTTAAGGGCCATCTCCTGAATTTTTGAAATTTTTTGTGCATGAACCGTACCAAGCGAACCGCCCATAACGGTAAAATCTTGTGCATAGGTAAAAATCAGTCTGCCCGATACTTTTCCGTGACCTACAATAACACCGTCGCCAAACGATTGTGTTATTTTACCAAAGCTGGTAGTAATATTTGCCGGTGTAACAAAAGCATCAATCTCTTCAAATGAATCTTTATCAAACAGTAAATCAATACGCTCGCGTGCAGTCAACTTACCTTTTTTATGTTGCTTTTTGGCATTATCTGCGCTAAACTGGCTGTAAATCCTATCTTCGCGCTCTAAAAATTTTTTGAAAAGTCTTCCGTTTATATCCATACATATATATTTTTAAGTACGATATTTAAAGCGTACGCTTATTCCTATTATTTTACGCTTACTACTATATTTTTATATTTCCCCCCTTTTGAGTTTTTTGCGGCTCTTAAAACACTGTATGTCAGTTTACTTGTTTCGTAAAGCAGAAAAAACATGACAAATATCAGGTTGCAAAGTGAGCAAAAAACATCGGATATGCAAAAATTTTAGGCTTAAATATATCTTTTATAAGTCAATTTAAAAGGCGAAAATAGTTGTAAGAAAACAATTTTTGCGCTACTACAAAAGGCTATACGGGTATTTAAACATTAACTATAGCTTGCTAAAATATAGTGCAATACTATAACTTCTCGAAAAAATCGTTTCCTTTATTGTCAACAATAATAAAGGCCGGAAAATTTTCAACTTTAATTTTACGCACTGCCTCCATGCCCAACTCTTCAAAGTCAATCACTTCAACCGACTTTATGCTGTCTTTTGCAAGAATTGCAGCCGGCCCGCCGATGGAGCCAAGGTAAAACCCTCCATTATTTTTACACGCATCGGTAACTTGTTTGCCTCTGTTACCTTTGGCAAGCATAATCATGCTGCCACCCTTTTTTTGAAATGGGTCAACATATGGATCCATACGTCCGGCAGTGGTTGGTCCGAAACTTCCCGACGCCATACCCTTAGGTGTTTTTGCAGGCCCTGCATAATAAACCGGATGGTTTTTAAAATACTCGGGCATAGGTTTGCCCTCATCAAGCATTTTTTGAATACGAGCATGAGCCATATCACGCGCCACAATTAAAGTTCCTGTCAAATTAAGACGTGTTTTTATCGGATGCTTTGCAAGTTCCTTTAAAATATCCTCCATTGGCCTATCTAAATTAATATCAACAGCCGGAGCCAAATGTGGCGCACTTTTAGGCAGGTATTTTTTAGGATTCTTCTCTAATTGCTCTAAAAATATACCATCTTCGGTAATTTTTGCTTTAATATTTCTATCGGCGCTACAACTAACCCCAATTCCTACAGGACACGATGCCGCATGACGCGGTAAACGTATAACACGTACGTCGTGCACAAAATACTTGCCGCCAAACTGTGCGCCAATAGCACTCTCTTGACATATTTTTTGCACTTTTGCCTCCCATTCCAAATCTCTGAATGCTTGTCCCCCTTCGTTTCCCTCAGTTGGCAAATGGTCATAATACCCTGCCGATGCTTTTTTTACCGCTGTCATTGTAGCTTCGGCCGATGTGCCGCCAATTACTAAAGCTAAATGATAAGGCGGACAAGCAGCCGTACCGAGCTCGCGAACTTTTTCATTAACAAATTTTGTGAGATTTTCATCGGTCAATAACGATTTTGTCATCTGATACAGATACGATTTGTTTGCAGAGCCCCCACCTTTTGTTACAAACAAAAAATCATAACTATTTCCCTGCTCAGCATAAATATCAATTTGTGCCGGCAAATTTGTGCCGGTATTTTTTTCGTCAAACATATTGAAAGGAACAACCTGCGAATATCGTAAATTGCGCTCTTTGTAAGTATTGTAAACACCCTTCGACAGATATTCGGCATCATTTACTCCTGTATAAACATCTTCGCCTTTTTTGCCCATTATTATTGCCGTACCGGTATCTTGGCATGTAGGCAATTCGCCCTCAGAGGCCACAACTTGGTTAAGCAACATAGTATGTGCAACAAACCTGTCGTTATCAGAAGCTTCGCTATCTTTTAAAATATGCGTAAGCTTTTCAAGGTGTGCGGGGCGCAAATAGAAAGAGACATCGCTAAAAGCCTCTTTTGCCAATAACTCTAACCCCTTTGGGTCAATTTTTAATATTTTTCTGCCATCATATGATATTATAGATACAAAATCGCTTGTAAGCAATCTGTATGAAGTGGCATCCTTTTCAATAGGAAACGGTTTTTGATATTTAAAATCTGCCATAATATATTTATTTTATCAGTTACTATTAAAATATTTAACCTGATTAATTCATAAATTTTGCTGTTTGTTTGGTAGCTATCGACCTGCCTCAATTAAGCAAAACAAAATCATAAATACTTTTAGAATATATTATGATTATGAATTAATAATTAACACCTGCATTTTGCAGCTTAAAAATAGATAAAATTTAATAGAAGCAAGCAGCATATCTAAAAAAACAGATACTAAAAACTGTAACTACGAAGTTTTAATAATTAAAAAGGGTTTAAAAACAACTTATTTACAACAACTACTGCAAATATAAACCTATTTCAACATCCATGTTTGCCAGCTACCCTGAGCATCAGGACTTACTTTTACCTTAGGGCTCTGCTCTTTATTAAATACTACCGATTTTTGATTAACCTGTGTAGCAATATAATCGCTAAGTTGCTTGCAGGTAACGTTGCCTTTTGTGATTTTTAACTTCTTTAACAGATAATAAGTAAACAACCCATGCTGTTTTTCGGTATAAGGATGCGCTGTTTGTGCTCCCGAAACAGCCGAAAAAACAACCAAATTGCCATGCATTGCATCTTTTTTTGGAACTATTTTAACACCCCTACCCGACGCAAGCGAACCATCGCGCGAACCACCGCTAAAACAAGCATCTAAAAATACGGTTACCTGTTGCGACTGATACTCGGTAAGTTTTGCGTACAACTCATCGGTTTTTATTGCCGTACGGCTGCGTGTTGATGTCCCGTCAACAGGTAAAAGGTAAGCACTTTTACTCGCTTGGTCGGGCATACCGTGCCCTGCATAATAAAAAATAACCTTTGCCTGTCCGTCATAAACCTTTGTAACACTGTTTATCCAGTCAATTTCATCAAGCATTGCCCCAAATGTGGCATCGGTAACATAATGAACCTGACTTACAGGAATACCAAGTGTTTTTATTGCATAGTTTTTAAATATCAAAGCATCGTTTTTAGCATACTTTACCTTTATCTCGTTTCGGTAATTCTCATTACCAATTATAACAGCAAAACTATTATTGCTAACCACTGATGATACAGGTATATCAACATCAACATCGGCACTGCCCACCTTAACCGTTTTTGTGTTTGTTGTTATTTTGCTTTGCGCAGATGCAAGCATCGGCGTAATGTCGATATCAACATTTTTAAATGTATTTTCAATCACAACAGCATTAAATGTTACAGGTTTAAGTGCATCGTAATAGTATATTTTACCGTTTGCCGGATTTTCTATTCTCGCCTTACCGATTATAAGGTTTTTATCATTAAATGAATATTGAACATTAGATAGAATAAGGTTTTTCAAATTCTTATCAAAACTCTCTGCCTCGCCACGCAAAACAGATACATAAATTGGCTCAAACCCCTTTATTGCTACTTTAAAAATTTGTCCATCGGCATCGTACTGGGTAACTATCGTATTTTTATTTTTTTTATACTCTTTTTTTGCAATATTTGATAGCGCTGCGTTTGTAAGCCTGTTAATCTCAGCATTTCGGGTTTGTTCGTTTACTCGTGCTTTATAGTCGGTTGAGCTTTCGTATTTGCCCTTTTGCTGCCATACGGTT
The DNA here is from genome assembly GCA_964419235.1 of uncultured Bacteroidales bacterium. Classification (GTDB taxonomy): domain Bacteria; phylum Bacteroidota; class Bacteroidia; order Bacteroidales; family SZUA-534; genus GH45. The sequence goes on along the minus strand of CAYQPP010000160.1, from coordinate 688 downwards.
ATATTATCTTCAACATAATTTTGTATTTTATACTTTATGGGTAACTCTTTACCTATATAAATACTGTTACTTACCCCCTCGTTTGATTGTGAGTATGCAACTGTTACATAAACAAATGCTAATAAAATAAAAATTGATGTTTTCATGACTATTATTTTTATATCAAATTTAATAAATATTTTTTCTGAAAATCATACTTAGGGTTTTATTAGTCAATAGTTACCCTTACCTACTGAGGCAAATTCTAACATATTTTACTCTTGTAGTACCCTAAAGGAGATACTTATTTCGTAGCAAGGTTGCGTTTAATATTTTTTATATTCTCAACTGTTTAAATTAACTGCAAAATTTCAATCTTAGCAAATATTCTAATCCTCGTTACCTGTAACCTCTGATTCAAAATAAAATTCCACAGTTTACACTATGAAATGTCTTGCAGGCAAAAAACTTCGATTTTTACTCCACATGGTAAACTATTGCGAACATGCAAGTCGAAAGCCCAAATTATAGCTATTATAGTCGGGGCTATAGCTGCGACGATTAGCCACTCGACAGTGAGACTCATAGTTGCGCCAACTGCCACCGCGAAGAACACGGGAGAAACCCGATGATGCTCCTTGCGGATTATTTTGTGGGCTATTATTATAATAGGTACTACCATACCAATCGTTACACCACTCCCATACAT
>CAYQPP010000159.1:0-8240 GCA_964419235.1 uncultured Bacteroidales bacterium | reverse complement strand
ATCGTTTAATATCAAATCCTGTATTTCGTTTGTGGCATCAGCATCGGCATCATCAACATTTTCAGTAGTTAAAGAGTAAAGCGCATATGGTACCGACAATAATTCCGATACTCCCATAATTGTATAATCTGAGCCTCCGGTAGCATCTAATTCTATTTGAAGGAAAAACGGACCTCCTGACCAGTCAATATCTTCAATACTTCCACTTGTTGCATCCCCACCTCCTACGGTTAAGCTTACTAACCCAAATGAATTAGTTGTGGCTTGATGAGATTCGGTATAAACAGCCCCCCCTGATAAAGAACCTTGCAAAATACTAAACTGTAAACTAACGATTTGGTTACTAATTACCTCTCCATCTGCATCCCTTATTGCTGCCTGATATTTAAAACCTGCCGGAGCTTGTGCTTTAACGAGTAAAGCCAATAAAACAAAACTAAAAAATACAATTGCCTTTTTCATGATTATTACTATTTTATGTTAAAAATGGGTTGTTATATGGTAATTAAAAAATACCATAAATGATTATTGCGTAAAAGGTAGTGAATAATTATTTAAAAAACTATAAAATATTTATCAATATAATATTATAAATGACAAAAACATGTTACCATAACTAATCTTCAATAATAAAAAAACATAAATTAGTGGCAAAACTGTTAAACAATAGACTCTTGATAATAAAACAATGAAATAATAATGTAAGGTTCCCCCATTTAATTCTCAAAGTCTTGATTGGATGATGTCATTTCATAATAGAGGTTTACACTAAATTTAGTTTAAAAGTACTAAATTAAACGTTATGAAATGACAAAGAAGAACATTTAGTGAATCATTTAAACAAGAAAAATAAAACTAATAGATGAACACAAATCATCAGTCGTCAGCTTTTAATCGAATAACCCCGCCGCCAATCATACAGTCATTTTGATAAAATACGGCCGACTGCCCGGGTGTAATTGATTCCATAGGATTATAAAACTCTACACGCAGCAATTTCCCCTCTTTGCTTAAGTGCGCCATCCCGCCTGCATTTCTATACCTTATTTTTGCCAATACCTCCAACTCTCCGGTTACGTCGGCATATCGCATCATATTATAATTGTCAACATAAAATATTTTGCCTGAAAGCTCATCGCGTGTCCCGAGCACCACAGTGTTTGTATTGGGTATAATTTTATTTACATATAGCGGATGCCCAACGGCAATCTCCAACCCTTTTCGTTGCCCAATTGTATAATTCGGATATCCTTTGTGCCTCCCCAAAACCTTGCCCGATGTATCGACAAAATTACCGGGGCCAAATTTTTTCTCAAATCCCGAAACCCTCTCCCGTAAAAACCTACGATAATCATTATCGGGAATAAAGCATATCTCCTGCGATTCGCGTTTTTTTGAGAGCTTGACAAAACCTTTATCAAACGCTATTTTGCGTACCTCGTCTTTTGTTAATTCCCCCAAAGGGAACATAGTGCGTTTAAGGTTTTCTTGCGATAAATTCCAAAGGAAATATGATTGATCTTTTGTTGTGTCAACCCCTTTTTTAATAAAATACCTTTTGTCCTCTTCAATAATCTGTGCATAGTGGCCTGTGGCAATAAAATCGCAATTCAGCTCGTCGGCCTTTTTAATAACCTCGCCCCACTTAATGCTTGAGTTGCATACCACACAAGGGTTTGGCGTTCTGCCTTTTAAATATTCGCTAACAAAATCATCAATTACCGTGGTTTCAAAATGTTTACGTATATCAAGTATCTCGTGCGGAAAGCCAAACTGTTCTGCTATGGCTTTTGCCTCAAAAATAGAATCGACATTACAGCACCCCGTCTCTTTATCCATGCATGCCTGCGAAACGCTGTCCCAAACACGAAATGTAACACCCACTAACTCATACCCCTCATCAATAAGCAGCATGGCTGCCACGGTACTGTCAATACCTCCGCTCATTGCCATGAGTACCCTTCCTTTGCTCATCCTCAAATGTGTTAATTGTTTATATGCAGGCATTAACAAAAACCTATCCAAAAAGTTTCCATAATTATCTTGTTTTCCCTCTCAGCCAATCAATATCGTTAGGACCTTTTGGCTCATCAAACTTATTTCTGTTATTATTCAGCTCTCGCATCATATCATCATTTTCTTTATCTGCCTCGGGCGATATGCCTTTTTTATACTGATAAACCTTATCAATATTTCCGTTTTCGGTGTATTTCAGCCATGGCCCTTCCATTAAATCATTCCTAAAAACCCCCTCTTTATATATTTTTCCATTTCTAAACCACGATTTAGACTCACCTTCTAATTTATTATTAACATAATTAGACTCCCACATAATCTCACCACTTGTAAAAAACTTTCTCCAACTACCGTTTTTCACTCCATCTTTCCAATTAACCTCCTCAATAAGTACTTTCTCAGAAGTATATTTTCTAAAAGCGCCATTTTTAACTCCTTTTTTAAACGACTCTTGAAGATAGAGTATCCCATTATCATCAAAATAGTTCCATATGCTGTCTTTCTCTTTTCCGATATAATTACCAGTAGCGGCTATTTTACCACTACGGTAAAAAAATTGTGCACGGGCAAATTCACTAACCGTGTCGTGCACTAAATGGGCATAAATATTTCCGCTTTTATCATACCTTTTAAAATCGCCAACAGGTTTTCCGTTAACAAAATAGGTTTCGTACTGCAATACCCCATTTTCATAGGTTTTTTTCCAATGCCCCTGTTTCAATCCATTAATGTCAACATAGTTCATAAGGGTATCACCCTCTTGTCCAATATTTTGGGCATTTGCCTGTAATACTAAAAACACAATTGCTATTGATAAAAATAAGTTCTTCATAATTTAAAATTTGTACAAAAATAAACGAAGCTACCAAGATAAAAAAACACAATTAAATAAATATAACCTGATTAATTTATAATTTTCACTATTTAGTTAGAAGTTGTTAATTATCAATCTTTTGCGATTTGAATAATGTTTTTTAATTAAATAGTCTGTTTTAATTTAACATATTAATTTATTTATGCAAAAAAATCAACTCCTACATTTTGCAGGATAAAAAAGATAAAATAATTGCCCATTAATAATTGATACCTTACTTTAGCAACTATTCATTTTATAACAATACAAAACTATATTAAAAACTTTGTGTTTTATGATTCAAATGATAATTTTTACAGCGTTAATTGTGGTAATATCTTTTTTTGCCGATTCAAAAAAAACCGTTAAAGGTATAACAAAAGGCATAAAACAATTTATTAAAATATTGCCCACACTGTTATCTGTTATTATTATAGTAAGCACCACTTTATACTTTGTATCAAATGAATTTTTATCGGAATATTTAGGTGTTAAAGCCGGCGGTTTTGCATATATTTCCGCTGCATTAATAGGGTCGGTTTCATTGTTGCCGGGGTTTATCGCTTTTCCTTTGGCAGGCGTTTTGGTTAAGGCAGGCATAAGCTATTCGGTAATTGCGGTATTTATTACATCGCTAATGATGGTGGGTTTCTTGACAATTCCGCTTGAAGCGAGGTATTTTGGACTAAAAACTGCTATTTTAAGAAATGCCTTGGGTTTTATTGGGGCACTTATAGTGGGGGCAACTTTGGCAATTATATTCTTATACATTTAATTATTATGAAAATATTTTTCAAGAAACATAAATTTGATATTACCGTTATAGCTGCATTTGTAATTTTTATAACATACTCGGCTTATTACCATTACCAACCCGGTTTAAGCATTTTTAAAGATAACTTTTGGATGTTTATAAAAGAGATGATTCTGGTTTTGCCGGTTATGTTCATTTTGATAGGCTTATTTGATGTTTGGATTCCCAAAGAAAAAGTTCAAAAGCATATTGGCGAAACCTCGGGGATTAAAGGTGTAATGTTAATAATACTATTGGCATTTATTCAAGGAGGCCCGCTTTATGCTGCTTTTCCGGTAACATATTTATTGTGGAAAAAAGGCACATCGCCCACAAATATATTTATTTACCTCGGTGCCTTCTCAACTGCAAAAATACCTATGGTAACTTTTGAGATAGGCTTTTTGGGATTAAAATTCTCGTTACTCAGGATACTGATAACAGTACCGATAATTATAGTTATCGGCACCATAATGGGAAAATATTTTGAAAAAAACAGTTGCAAAATCAATGAGGGTTAACCTGCATCAATAATCCTCATCACGACCCGAATCTTTTATTATTGAGCTTAATCGTTTATTAAAACCGTTTGCAGCCATTAACTCCTCCATGCTTAAATGCATTCTGTATTTCCAATAATGCCGTGGGTTTGCAGGCTCGTTGATGCGTTCGCCATGAGTATCGTCCCACCTAAGTTTCTCATCAATTGCCAATAAATCTTGAATAGGAAAAACCACCCACATTGCAGGCGAAAAAAGGTGCTGCGTAATTATTTCGTTACAAACCCAAGGTTCGGCAAAATAAGGTATTTCGCCAAATTTGCCCAATTGTTGGTTATAAAACAGTTGGGTTTTACTGCGGTCTTCCTCCCACCAACCGCGTATTGTTGACATATCATGCGTTGAGGTTGTGCAAACCGACAAATAAGGTGCATCGGACGGGTGTGCAAAGTTATTTTCAGGATTTTTTGGCATTCGCTGAATCTCAAGGCTCAAAATATTGAACTGCCTCATAACCTCCGGCACAGTTGCCGGAATCATACCCAAGTCCTCGCCACAAACAAGCATATTGGTTGCGTTAACAAGGGCTGGCAGCTTCTCTAACGCCTGCTCTTTCCAAAAATGCTCATGTCGTTGGTAATAATAATGTATATAAATAGTATTAAGCTTCCCCTTTAAATCTTCATCTAAATTATTATACGAGTATGTCGAGTGCATAGATATTCGCGGATGAAATCTGTTTTCTGACCCTTGGGCAGGCAAAAAAAGCACCTCGGCCACCAAACGTATCAACCCCCACATTATTGTTTTGTCTTTCTCGGGCAACCCTTCAGGGCCATTGCTTCCGACAAACTTATCGTATATAAGTTTTTGGGTTTTAAACTCGTTTTTTAGTTCAAAAACTCCGCTTTCAACCTCGCTCAAATACTTATCAATAACATCTTCGGTATAAGCTCCAAAAATATCATATAAAAAATGCCCCCTTATATATGGCTTGCACATACGGTCAAAATCTAACAAAACACCATTTTTGCTCAATTCACCTTTCGACATCGGCAATGAAGGCCTAAAATGCCCCAACACCCCCTGCACTGCATCAATAGGTATTTCCCAAATACGGAAAAAGCCCAAAATGTGGTCGATTCGGTATGCATCAAAATACTCTGACATTTTTTTCAACCTATTGCGCCACCACCCGTAGTTATCCTTTTTCATCTGCTCCCAATTATAGGTAGGGAACCCCCAGTTTTGCCCGTCGGCAGAAAAATCGTCGGGCGGTGCTCCTGCCTGACCATCAAAGTTATACAAACAGGGTTCGTACCATGCATCTACGCTATGCCTGCTTATCCCGATAGGTATATCGCCCTTTAAAACAATACCGTTGCCCCGTGCATATTCTCCGGCATCTTTTAACTGTTTATGCAGATAAAACTGAATAAAATACCAAAACGCAATGTCGGTATATGATTTCGACTTTGAACCGAAAAGTGATTTTACAGAATTGGAATGATACGATTTATACTCTCCCCATTCACTAAAATCGCTTGTACCAAGCTTATCGCGCAAAAAGCAAAATGCGGCATAAGGTTGTAACCATTTTTTGTTCTGTTTAAAATAATCGGCAAACAACCTACTTTTTAAAAAAGATGCGCCTTTTTCGTCATACAGCAACCTTGCATATTTAATTTTCAATTTTACAACCAAATCATAATCCACACCCTCTTTGCTGTTCAAATCGGTTTTTATGGCTGCAAACTCAATTTTTGCTTTTTCGTTTTTCAGTTTACCCATTTTAAATATATTGAGATACAACGGGTGCAATGCAAAAACCGAAATTGCCTTATACGGGTACGAATCTAAAAAGCTATGGGTTGATATAGTATCGTTAACCGGCAATACCTGTATCATTTTAAGTCCTGTTTTTTTTGCCCAATCAACCACCTTTTTAATATCATAAAAATCGCCAACGCCAAAACTTTCATTGGTTCTGATAGAAAAAACCGGTAGGCTTACCCCTGCTTTTCTTAAATTATTGTCGGGGTAACTAAAAAGGCCTCCATTAATCTGAAACAAGCTTTTTTCAGGCTTTTCCCCTAAAAACAAAAGCCTATTATCGCCATTTTCCCATGTGGCTATTTTGCCTGTTTTTTTGCTAACAACAACAAATTTGTATTCCAAATCTCCGGTTAGCCCTTTTGCAGGAATAACCCCCCGCCAAAGCGGAAAAGCCGAGTCGTTCAACGGCATTACGTTTTTCTCGTCCCAATTGCCAAGCACATTGCCCTTGCCGACAACCCCCACAAAATAGTCAACACCCACACGCGGCGCAACTACCTGAAATTCGACAATACTACTAATTTTTGCAGGCAGGCTGTATCGTTTAACACTATTAGGCTTGCGCTTAAAAATAACATTGCTGAAAGCCGATTTTGTCCAAACATTCTGCTCATTTTCACGATACTGCCAATAATCTATTAAACAAATTGATTTAAAACGGTTTACATTTCGGGTAACCTTACGGTTATTCCCAAATTCCCAATAAATCTCCCCCGTATTATCATCTTTAATAAAATACTTGTAATTAAAAGCGATTTTTGAGGTGGTTTCAAACTCAATTTCTACTTTCCACCTATCGGAAGATCTGTTTTTTAAAGGTATTGCATTACCGGTTTCCCAATTGCCGAGTTTTTTTGCCGACCCTACAATATATAAAGATTGCCCCCATTGCGCTTTGCAATAACACTCAAATGAAATAATCATAAAAAGATACTTTTTATTATACAACTTACGGGGGAATCAAAGTTTTAAAAATACAAAAAGATAGCTGATTTACAAAAAACATGTAATTAATGTGTTGCAAGTTACAGGTTATAAAATAATCATTTTCCTGTTTCCTTTAAACGAAAAAAGCCATCAGGGAAACCCCGATGGCTTTTTTATTATGCATATTATTTAGTGCAAGCACTATTTACTACTCCTTTTCAGCTAAATACCGCTCGGCATCTAAAGCCGCCTTGCATCCGCTACCCGCTGCCGTTACCGCTTGACGATAAATATGGTCTTGCACGTCGCCACATGCAAAAACACCCTGCACATTGGTTTGCGAACAATCGGGCTTGGTATTTATATAGCCCGTTTCGTCGGTTTCAATATATGGCTTAAACACCTCGGCGTTTGGCGTATGCCCTATTGCCAAGAAAAACCCGTCAATTTTTATCTCAACCTCCGATTCGTCAGGCTCGCCTTTGCGCTTAATTAATTTTGCCCCTGTTACAACATTTCCGTCGCCGGTAATCTCTTTTGTATTGTGCTCAAATAAAATTTCAACATTTTCAATTTCGGCAACCCTTTTCTGCATTGCCTTTGATGCGCGCAAATAATCTTTACGAACAATCAAATATACTTTTTTACATAAGTTTGCCAAATATGTTGCCTCCTCAATTGCGGTATCACCACCGCCAACAACTGCTACATCTTTACCGCGATAAAAAAAGCCGTCACAAGTGGCGCAAGCAGAAACTCCGCCCCCCCTATATTTCTCTTCCGACTCTAACCCAAGATATTTTGCAGTAGCACCTGTTGCAATAATTACCGCATCGGCAGTAATATTTTTTTCTCCGTCAACCACTACCTTATGCACAGCACCCGAAAAATCAACCTCGGTAATCGTCCCCCACCTCACTTCGGTACCAAAACGCTCGGCCTGTTTTTTTAAATCTTCCATCATTGCTGTCCCGTCAATACCTTCGGGGTAACCCGGAAAGTTGTCAATTTCGGTAGTTGTTGTTAGCTGTCCGCCTGCCTGCATACCCTGTATCATAACAGGTTTTAGGTTAGCGCGCGCTGCATAAATTGCTGCGGTATATCCGGCAGGACCCGAACCAATTATTAAACATTTTACATGCTCGGCATCACCGGCAGGCTTTGCAGTATTCTCTGCATTTGCCTTAGGAGTGTCCATCTTTTTGAATAAATCCATAATATGTCTATTTTTTATCTATTTGATATAATTTATTTACGGTGCAAATTTATTAAACCTTGCAAGAAAACGACAATTTACTCACAATAATGTTTAATA
>CAYQPP010000158.1:0-8243 GCA_964419235.1 uncultured Bacteroidales bacterium | reverse complement strand
AGTTTTCAATATGTTTGGTTTGTACTTTTAACATACGGGGGCTGCAACGCTCAAATATCTTACAGACGCTTTAAGGTTTCTCCTACTGTTTGGCATAAGTTGTATCGGCAACCTTAAAGCGTTACGGCAATAAGTAAACAAATATAAAACAATCTATATTTATTTGATCTGATGGTTGTTATAAAATAGTTGGCTGCTATTTTCGTCGAATTTATATATTTCGTTTCCGGCCTCATAAATCAATAAGTCGTCAGCATGCAGTGCGGCTTTTGAGTTTTCTTTGCCTTTTGACACTATATAAACCCGGCTTGCGGGGTTGTGCACTTTAAACTCGCCTTCAACAAGCGACCAGTTGCCATTAATTACCTCCGATTGCTCAGGAAAAATTGTTGTGGTGTACCATTTATCGTTTTTTTCGTCGTACTCTTCAATAATAAGTCTGAACCAAAGGTTTAATGCATCTTTTTCGCCATTAAACATCCAAAATTTAATTTTATATTCCTTATTGGCTAAAAAAGTGTTTGGATTAAATTCCGCAAAAATATTTTTTCCTTTTTTTGTTGATTTAAAAGCCCCTTTACCCCTAAAACAGGTATCGGAAGCCGAATACTCAAAATCATTATAGTATAAAAACAGGTTGGTGTCCGATACCAAAAAGCCCTTTTTTTCATACAAATATGGTTTTAACCTAATAAAGTTTTTGTGTATTGCCTTAGCGTTGCTGTCAAACATTTTGTTGCTCTCAATTTTGTAAATATCCAAATTACCGCCCGAATAAATGTGTGTTGCTTTATTTAATATACTTTGCTCGTGCTCGGTAAGCTTTGAATTTGCTTTTACTATTAAAAAAGGCTTGCTGCTTTTTAAATCGTCTTTTATTCTCTTTTTATAAAAATTTGGCGACACCAATTGCACTATCTTCTTGCTCTCGCTGATAGAAGTTCTTGTTAATGCGGCACAAAAATTTGGGATGCCCGTGTGGTATGACACTAATATTGATGCACGCACGGCATTGTCGTTTCTTGGGCGCGAAAAGCTCTCGGAGCCGCAATAATAAAAGGGTAGTGTAATTATTGCCTGATAGTCGTTGGGGTTGATATATGACAAAGCCTCTTTAAAATTATCGGGCAGCATATTGTACCTAAAAAGGTTTGGCGATTTAGTTATTGATTTTGAGACTTTTATATGATAAGGTATTGCTTCATAAATATATACACCGTTTATTAAAACAATTAATATAACCCCAAGCAGTAAACTGTTTTTATTTTTCAGCTTTAAAAATATTTTATTGAATACATAGGCAGAAAATACCAATGCCCCAAAATAGAATGGCCAAGTAAACCTTCCGGTTGCCCTAAATTGTTTAAGGATAGGCATATACTCCAATAACGATGGCAGTTGTTTAAAAGGGAATGCCATTGCAAAAAGCAAAACAATAAATGAGGCAAAAAGGGCAATATTCAACTCCTTATCCTGAAAATACCATTTTAACGCCTCTCTTTTTTTCTTTGCAAATATACCGGCTATCGACAAAAACAAAAGGTAAATGCTTAGCAACGTGGTTGGCAACCCTACATAGCTCCATGCCTCCCACTCTAACTTTATTGCACCCTTTGTAAGCTTATCCAATGCTTCTCTAATAATTCCCTGATGAGGAATAAAAACATCGTCGAGCTCGGCATTATAAAGGAAAAAGCCCGACGGGTTGTCTGTCCTGTCAATGTGGCTGTCGGTTATGGTTGAAAACAAGAAAAATATTAAGATAGGCACAAACAGAGCTGCGGCAATTTTTAGATATTTGATTATGTTTTGCCTGCGCGCATTGTCGTATATCACTTTTATCAGCAATAGCGTTGAAAGGAAGAAAAGTATGATGATACCTAAATAAGCATGTATAAAAATCCAAAAAATGCTGTTTGCAAAAAGTAAAATTGCATAATACCTTTTGCCATTTATGCATCTTGCCAAAAGTAGCCACGACAAAGGGATTGCAACACTATATGAAAGTGCCAGATGCCCCCCCATACGGAATATCTGCGGAGAAAGGAGCGTTATGCTGATGCTAAAAGCAGCGCCTATCCACCTGTTTATTTTAAACTCTTGAAGCAAGTAAAAAACGGCTATAAAAGTGAGAAAGATGGACAGTATCATCAAAAAATTGAGTATCCCTATTGCATGTGTGCCAAAAACGGGGAGTTTTGAGGATAGCAGTTTAAAAGTGTTTACAAGCACAGGATGGCTGTCGGTATATAAAAAATGCTCTCCATAAGGGTAATTCATCCCCTCAAAATTAAGGTATGTGCTGTCGTTATTAATATGGTGAATGTAGGTAAAGTAGTTTTTTATGCCGTCGCCGGTATTGCCAAAAAGGTAACTGTTTGGGTTGACCACTATTTTGCCATAAAACATAAAAACAATTATAGCCCCTATTGTAACTAATGATATAAATTCAGCTCGTTTTTTCATTTTTAATGTGTTGTTGTTTACTCTTACCTTTTTATGGTGTTTTTAAATAGTGGAGCTTTGGCCAAATAGTATAAATACTGATGCCGCAGCAGCTGTTGCATGCTTGTGTTATAATCTTCGACAGGGATACGCTGAAAATGGTGGCCAAACTTCTCCTTTTTTAACCCTGCCGTACCAAATGTCAATTCTGCCAACGGTTTTTTTGGGTTATATACGGTATCAAAAAACTTTGAGCCGATGCCGTAATCGGTAAACGGAAAAGCAAAGGTGTCGGTTTTTTGGTTAAAATTAGCCTTTACCCAATCAACACTTTGCTGCAACTCGCTAAGCTGCTCGGCGTGTTCTAATTGGTTAAACATAGGGTGATTCATGCTATGAGCGCCAATATGAACCCCCTGCCCTTTTAACTCAATTAATTCGCTTTTGCTCAAATACGGCCGGTGCTTTTTTAGATAATCGTTAAAATCAATATTAAAATAAACAGCCAAATCGTTTAAAAATTGGCTTTGCGCAAAATTTATTTTTCGTACAAAACCCTCTAAATCGTTAACCGATTCAATAATTGAGCTAAACAGCTTATTTGCCTCATTAAGTATTTTTGTGTTTTGGGTTTGTTTAATAAAATCGATTAAAATGCTTGCCTTAAACCTAAAAAACAGCTCTTTGTTATCAATAAATACAGGGTTTACAAAAAGCGCGGCGGCAATACCTTTTTGTTTTAATACCGGCCACGCAAACTCTTTAAACTCCCTCAAGCCATCGTCAAACGATATAAAAAAAGAGTATCGCGGCAGTTTTTTTATTCCATGCAAATGGTTATAAATATCATTTATAGATACAGGAGTATAAATTTTTAACAAGAAGTCTAAATCATCTTTAAATTTATTGATGCCTCTAACATTGTAAAGGTGTTTTAAGTGAATTGGCGCATTATTGGCAACCGCATGGTAAAAAGGCAGTATAAACCTTTGGTTGGTAATTGTTGGCAATATTTTTAATAGCTGCATTACTGGTTATATTTTATTAAAGAACCACAAAAAACGCGACTTTTTCAATTTGTTGAAATTTACCGGAGTGCTGTTAAAACACGTTCCTATATGCTGTTTATCGCCAACGTAATAGCTGCCAAAATCGAGGGTCAAGTTTTTTTCGGCGTATTCATTTATATAATGATTATACAGCGCATAATCGGCCCCTGCTTTTTTTCCGTCGTTTGTGCATGCCAACAGCAAGCATACCGATTTATGATGCGATTTTATGAAAAATGCACCTGCAACCAGCTCGTTTTTATCGTTGTATGCCCCAAATGTTTCGCCAATATTATGGTTATTGCAAAATGGTATAATACGCCGCAATATATTCATGTGCTCAAAGCTTAAAGGCTCATCCGAACTATTTTTCTTCAGCAATAAAAGGTCTTTTAAATTAACATGTTTTACTACGTTTATTTTTTGTTTTTTTGATTTATTGATATGTAGCCGCGTGTCGCCGGTAAATTTTTTGTACAGCGTTTTATACGGCACAATTAAATCCAACTCATAGGTTATGCCCTGTTTTATACTGAATTTTTTATGCGATGCTTTATTGAACGTGTTAAGGTTTATTTGCACCGATTTGAATTTGGCCGGTATTGCCGACAAAAATGCGTTTACCGTATCGACATTGAGTTTATTGGCTGTAAAAACGCCCAATTGGGGAGCATAGGCAGGCTGTACAATTTTATTCAGCGCATAGTTCGATTTTGTTGTCAAAGGCATTACCGCCTTGTAATCGTCGAGCACAAGCGCGCCCCACCCGTACGACACAATATCGAGATACCATGAATAGGCATAAACAATACCGTTAAACGAAAGGCTGATGCACCTATCCCACTTCGATTTGCTTATTTCGTTATGCCTCAGGTATTTTATATTCATTTTATTTTGTCTAAATATTCTGCTGTTTTATTGAATACGCCAAGCCAGTCTTTCCACTCAAACATATTGCCTATGCTCTCATTATGCCATAAACTTACAAAAGTTCCGTCAACTTTTTTTACATTTTCTATTATTGTTTTAATGGTATCAAAGGCTTTTTCGGCCGACTGCCCTTGATATGTTTTTAAGGTACGATCCATTACCGCAAACGGATGGATAACAAGCCCTGTTTCGTTATTTGCCGTTAAATCGAAAAAAACAAAAGGGTTGCTTGTGCCTGCCCTAAAGCCGGACATATCGGCAAAACCCATTGAATAGTCTTGATAAATACCAAGTTTTATAAGCATGTTGTAATAAGCGGGCATTGAAAACACCAAAAAATGCTGACGGCTTTTTATCACTTTTTTTCCGGTAATACCCGACAGGCGGTCAATCTCATTTTTTAAAATATTTTTATTGTTTGATGCTTTATACGAAGGGTGAAGTCCTATTTCGGCATTATCGTCTAAATATTTTACAAATCCACTAAAAGCTTTTGATTTATGGTTTACCGTTTTGTCGTATTTGCCATAATTACCCGTATGTATAAAAAATAGCAGTTCCGTGCTTGAATTTTTATATAGTTCATTAATATATTTGAAGTTGTGCCACGGGTCGGGTATTTTGTTAATAAGCACTTTAAACCGTAATGCCGTATTATTAAAATTGCCAAAAATCATATCGCGCACAAAACCTGCCATATTTCTTAAAAAGCCTTTGTTTTTATAGCACCACGGACTATCGACGTCAATAGTTGTTTTAGCTGAAAAAGTATTTTGCTTAAGCTCGATACCGGCAAATCTGTTTTTAATGATTGTTTTAAAATAGTTAAGCCACTGGTCAACAATTGGACGGGTTAACAAGCTATTTTTATGGGCAAAGCTTTCGGTTGCCGCAAAGCGCCCGTACAAATCGGGCTTAAACTCTTGGTACTCCTCGTAGCGCGACAAAAACCAAAAAAGCGCCGAAAACAGGTCAAACGGAATATCGCCCTTCTCTTGCCAAAAGATATTCGGCAGTTCGTCGATACTATTATGAAGCTCGGGCTTGGTGGTTCTTATGTGGTTTTCAAAAAGCAGCCCCTCGGGCACTATCTGTAATGCAGAGTTAAAATACCTGCTTGAATAGTTGATTTTATGCGAGCTGCTATTGGCAAATTTGCGGGCGTCGGTAGTCAATTTGTACTGCACGCCCAAAAATGAGTTAAATATGTGGTTAAGCGTGTAGGCTAACCTTGGGGTTTGTTGCTCGGTAAATATTATCATTCTATTTATAGTAATTCTCTGTTATATTACTGATTCAAAAATAGTTAAAAGTTTCTGTTTTTCGTTCTCCCAACTTAGTTCATTTGCTGCTTTGCCAAGATTCCTTTGCCACAAAATTAGTTTCTCATCGTTAGTTAGCATCTGCATAATTTGGTTAGCCACATTTTTTGGCTCACGGTTTTGCAAAACCTCCCCAACTCCATACAATTCTATTATATTCCTTATTTCGGGCAGGTTAGAAACCAGCACCGGGATTTGTGCTTGAATATAATCAAACATTTTGTTAGGCAGGGCATATCTGTAGCTTTTGCCCAAATCCTCTTCAAGCGACAAACCCAGTTGTGCCTTACTGGTTATGGCATGCAGCTCGTTAAGCGGAATGCGTCCTAAAAACTTAACCTTATCGTTTAATTCCAATTTGTTTGTCAGCCCCTTTATGGTATCGTCAATATCGCCCGTGCCTGCTATCCAAAGCTCATAATTACTGATGTACTGCATTGCTTCAATCATAAGCTCTAAACCGCGTCCCATGTTTAACGCTCCTTGATAAATTATTATATCTTTTTTTTGTAATTTGGGGTTGTGGTTTTTGCGTGTCGGCAAATTCCTTATTATTTTAAAATTTGTACCATACTTTAAGTTATATTCAAATGCTATCGACTCCGAAACGGTATAGGCATGTTTAATTTTGGGTAACAACAGCTTTTCAATAAACAACCAAGACTTTTGCTGAAGTTTGCGGTCAATAAGCTCGGGCACTTCGGTAAAATATTCGTGGCTATCGTAAACCAGCTTTTTGTTTCGCAGTTTGCTTGCAAAAAAACAGGCAGGCAGGGTATCCAAATCATTTGATATAACGCCGTTAAACTTTTTAAACAGCAGATAAAAAAACAGCCTTATATTATAATTTGCATAAAACAGGGCGCCTTTGTTAAACAATAGCTTAAACCTTTTTGTGGCGTACGGTCGGTGTATGTGCAAACTATTGGGTAAAATGCGTCCAACCATGGTTATTTTATAGCCATGCTCAACCAAAGTGTTGGCAATGCGGCTTACACGCTGATCGGTAACTAAATCGTTGGTAACTGCTATTACAAAGTGTTTTGCCATTTAAAATATTCAAAAAAAGCAACATGTCCGTTTATTGTAAACAGAAAATTTGCTGTGTTATTATTTATGCGTTAAATTTAGTGTATTTAGGGTTAACCTGAAATTATTTATTCTACTTAAAACGGATTTTGTATTCCAAATATGTGTATTGTCATATTTTCACCTTAATTTATTACTTTATTCTTTCTCGTCTGTATGCTTATGTACCCGAATCAAGTTTGGGATAGGTTCTTTCAGGGCTATCTGTGAACAGTATTGTAAATTATGTTATCCACCACTAAATCCAATAACAAAGTGGTTCTCCCCTTGGGGATATGTCCGAAGGACAGAGGGGTTGTGAAAAAAAATCAAAAAACTCTCTCAACTTTTTGTGCCAGCAGCATTAAATCGGCAAAAACAATAGCTGTTACAGCTTCTAAAATTGGTGGCACCCGCAATGCAACGCATACATCGTGGCGACCGGTTATAATCAGTTTATCTACTTTGCCTTTATCAAAATCCATTGTTTGTTGTGGTTTCCCGATGCTTGATGTCGGCTTTACGGCAATGCGGAACATTAACCCGTTGCCGTTGGTAATCCCACCATTTATTCCGCCTGCATTATTTGTTTCGGTTGTACCTCTATCATCAATAATATTGTCGTTATGCTCAGAACCTGTCATTTTTATGGCAGAAAAACCACTACCAAACTCAATGCCTTTAACAGCAGGTATGGCAAATGCGGCATGGCTTATAACCGATTCAACCGAGTCCCAAAAAGGCTCGCCAAGTCCGATAGGCAACTCATTAACCTTACACTCGACAATACCGCCTATTGAGTTATTGTCGGCAATTGCCTTGTCAACGGCAGCATTAATATCGACAGAGCCCCCTGCCTCAATAAGCTTCGATTTTATTTCAATATTTTTAAGCATTTTTTTTGCAACAACCCCCGCTGCCACAATTGCCACCGTTAAACGTGCCGAGAAATGTCCGCCACCCCTGTAATCATTAAACCCGCCAAATTTAACTTTACCTGTATAGTCGGCATGACCGGGGCGTGGTGAGGATACCAAATTTTTATAATCGCCCGAACGGGTATCAGTATTGCGAAAAAATATTGTTAAAGGTGCACCTGTTGTTTTGCCATTGAAAACACCACTCATAAATTCGGGTAAATCAGCTTCTTTTCTCGGTGTTGTCCCTTTGGCACCTGCACGGCGGCGCGACAAATCGTGCTCAAATTCATGTTCGCTCAAGGCAATACCCGCAGGACATCCGTCAATTATTACCCCTACTCCAATTCCGTGCGATTCGCCAAATACCTGTACCTTAAAAATCCTTCCGAAACTATTCATATTGTAATATTTTCATGTTTGTTTTTCTAATATTTTTTTTCAATTTGTTGTGTTGTAATCCGTGTACAAAACCATCTCAATCTCCTTCAATCTCCTTCAATCTCCTTCAA
>CAYQPP010000157.1:0-8288 GCA_964419235.1 uncultured Bacteroidales bacterium | reverse complement strand
ATCCGCAATATGCTTTGGCACAGCATTTTTATGAACCACTATTGATAATGTTTTATATAAAAACCACGATTCGGACGCATAAAAATAACCTTTATAGATATTATCGGTGTTCCATGAGTTTTTTACTTTAAAATATTTTGTGCCGTTTTGGTCGGTGGCGTATCCGGTAATATGCATGCCATGATCGTCGGTGGTTTGGTAATTGTCAAAAGCCTGTTGGCGCATCTGTTGTGTAATTTTCTTTTCAGGAACAATATCTTTAAAACTGTATAGTTGCTCTTTTCTGTCCTCTTCGCTCAAGGCTTCCCATTTTGCGCGCTCGCTACCATCCATTTCTAAAATATTGTTTTCAGGAATAATAGCCAACCCGTCATCATGAGAAAATCCTTTTTCGCTTACATCGCTGCCCCATAAAACAGTATAACCATTATCTAAAGCATAGTAGGCGGTTTCAAGCATCTCATCCATTGGCACATTTTGTATTTTGCCAAGCGACCAGTTATCGGGTATCTCTAAAATAAATTCGTGGTAAAAAGGGTGGTGTGTAAACGAGCCTATTTCAATATAATCATCGGGAATAATGTTTAGCTCATCCCTAAAAGCCTCGGGGGTATATTTTTTTCCGTTATTGCTGAATTCCTCGATGTCGTTTCCGAGATATGCATCTAAAATACCATCAAAACCTTTAATCCAAGCAGTTGAGAGCTTACGGTTTTTGTTTTCAATTACAGCATTTATGTAAGCATCTAAAAGATGGTCCATTTCGCCGTGGACATGGTTTTTTTCACCGTAGTTTAATCCCGGAAAAATATCTTCGGGCATTATTCCCGACTCTTTAATACGGTCGAAAACATTATTTGATTCGGCGCCACCACTAAAGCTTTTGGCTCCTTGCCAACGAACATAATCAACAGCGCGCGCATGGTAATCTTTTTTTACCAACCACATTTCCGACAAATCGTACTCTCCTTTGTCCATACGCAAAAGCTCCGATTCAATAAATGACAAACCCGAAAAAACCCAACAAGTACCCGAACGGTATTGGTCTTTAACCGGAGTTGCAGGCAGGTCAACTTTATTGGTAAAAATATATACTGAAGAGTCTTTATCCTCTTTATCTTTATCGTTTTGCGAGAATACAATAAACGAACTAATAATTAGCAAGCTTAAAAACGTAATTTTTTTCATGATATTAATAATTATTAAGTTGAATTATAAATATTTTTGTGCAAAATAGTCTTTAACACTATCTACTTAACACATTAACTGCTTTTTTGTTATTCAATTATTTTAATGAGTTTTGTTTTGTCAACAATGGTTATCTCTCTTCTTTTCACATCAATTATCCTTTCCTTTTTCAAATTGCCGAGTGCTCGAGCTAATGATGGCCTTGTAACTCCAAAAAACTCTGCCAACTCTTTTTGCGACAACGGCAACACAACGGTTTTAGCATTACCGGTTGCCAAATTTAGTATGTATTGTGCTAATTTACCATTAATGGTTTTAAAAGACAAAAACCAAATACGCCGGCTTAAAAATTGTGCCCTGTTTGAGACTGTATTGAGGTAATTTTTCAAGAATATTTCATTTTTTTGAAATAGCATCATTACCGATTCCTTTGGTAATTTTAAAATTGAAACCTCGTTATTAGCTATTACGTTAACCGGAAACCGATTGTTTTGACCATATAAAAAAGCAGGGGCAATAGGTCGTGGGGCATAAATATCTTCAACTTTTAACAGTTTTCCTGAATAATCGAGCATTTCACCACGCACACTGCCTTTTATAACAATCATTAAACTTTTACATTCATCGTTTCGCGACGCAATATATGTTTCTTCTCTATACTTTTTTACTTGAAAAGGCACACTTGAAATCAATAGTTCAATATTGTTGGGAGCAATTCCTTTAAAAAGTGGGCTGTTTGAAAGTTTTGTGTACATAAATTATAAAATAAAAGCAAAAATATAAAAAACCCCCAATAGAGTAACATATGTTACAAAATAAAATACCTCGATGTCTTAAATTTGCATCGATAAAATAGTTTTTAATAACGTATAAAACAGCATAAAATGAAAAGAGAGATAGTTTTAATAGACAGGGACCTATGTAACGGATGCGAAGAGTGTATTCCGAATTGCCATGAAGGGGCTTTGCAAATGATTGATGGAAAAGCCACATTGGTTAGCGAATTAATGTGCGATGGCTTAGGTGCTTGTATTGGGCATTGCCCTGTTGGTGCAATAACAATTGAGGAGCGCGAAGCAGAGGCATACGATGAGGTGCTTACCTTAAAGGGGATGTTAAAAAGTGGCGGGCGAAATGTGGTTGCAGCCCATTTAAAGCATTTAAAAGATTATAAAGAAAAAGGGTACCTGCACGAGGCATTTGATTATTTGAATGCAAATGGCAGTACAATTAATTTTGATGTAAACGAGCTGATTTATGAGGTAAAACAGCACGGTAAAAAGGATGAGCCTCAAACAAACCCCTATTTGCAAAATTTGGTTGTAAGCCAACAAAAGGATGATTTGGCATGCGGTTGCCCGGGGTCGGCCGAAAAATCGTTTGTGCCCGAACCTGTGGCTATGGTGTCAAACCAAGAAGTGCCATCTCAGCTAAGCCATTGGCCTGTGCAAATGCACCTGATTAACCCGTTGGCACCATTTTTTCAATCGTGCGATTTATTATTAGCAGCCGATTGCGTAGCATATGCGCTGGGTGATTTTCATGATAAATACCTAAAAAACAAAAAATTGGCTATTGCTTGCCCAAAATTAGATAGCAATAAGGAGGTTTACATTGAAAAACTGGTGCATTTAATCGATAATTCAAAAGTTAATACTATCACTGTTATGAAAATGGAAGTGCCATGTTGCGGAGGGCTAATGCAGCTCGTTAATTTGGCATTAGAGCAAGCTCAACGCAAAGTACCGGTAAAATTGATAATGGTAAGCTCAAAAGGAGAAATACTTGAAGATGGTTGGGTGTGAGAAAAGGAGTTTTTTTTGGTTGAAGCATAAAAGGTTTTAATACCGAAAAAACAGACATTTGTCAATTATTAATATGAAAAACCTGCTTTTGCCTAAACATAGGTGGCCTTTTAGTTGTTAAAGCAGTACGTGTGAATATTGAAAAATGGCATGGTACTTGCTAACTATAAACAGATAAACTGTAACAATGAAAAAAGTAATTAGGACTAATAAAAAAGGAGAGCTTCTATATGATATTCATGAAAATGAATTTTATATAGAGTTTGGAAATGTTCAATTTACTTTGCCGATGGATGACTTTTTGAAGTTTGAAAGAATGTTAAAAGAGAAATCGAGCGAATTTGCGATGCAGGACTTTACAAAAAAAATTAAAGTGCCGATTGGCAATATTGGCATTGCTCTTGTTTTAACATCAGAGGATGTGGCAAGTTTATATGATTTATTTGGACTAAAGTATGATAAACTACAATCGTTTAAACTAAAAATAAATTATTCAATGAATTAAATCTAAATTGAGCGATTGGTAATATCTAAAATTTGGAATTGCTCAATTTAGGTTAAACTTTTCTTTTCATAGACACAAGTAATTTTTTTATGGGTTTATTTAATGTGTCAATTATAGGCCGGGCAACCGGCCTTTTTTTATTTCACTATGCTAAAAAATGGTGTTTAATACTGATTAGATACAATTAATCATACTTTTGCAAATAATTTAAAAATTAATAATTGTGCAATTTAATTTATCAAAAAAGCCGTGGCAATGGGTTACACTATTTACCCTTGCGTTAATTTGGGGCTCGTCGTTTATATTAATGAAAAAAGGCTTGCGCTCATTCGACTATATGCAGGTGGCAGCATTACGAATATTTTTTTCGTTTGTAATACTAATACCAACCTATTTTAAGACTGTAAAAAAACTTAACAGGCAAAATTTTATCCATTTATTGATAACAGGGTATGCCGGCATATTTTTTCCTGCATTTTTATTTACAAAAGCACAAACTCAAATTAGCAGTTCGCTTGCCGGAATGATAAACGGACTTGCTCCGTTTTTTGCATTAATTATGGGCATAATTTTATATAAAAACAGGCCGGGCAAATATCAGTATTTTGGTATTATTGTTGGGTTTATTGGAGCTTTAGGCCTTATTAGCAATGGCAATATTTTAGAATCGGTAAGTAATATAAACGGCTATGCGTTATATGTGGTGGCTGCCACAATAGGTTATGGGGTTAATGCCAATGAAATACGCTTTAAGCTAAAAGCTTTATCGGGTTTTGAGATTACCTCATTGTCGTTTTTGTTTGTAGGTATTCCGGCCGGAATATATTTGGCATTTACCGACATTACGCCGGCTTTTCAAACCCCAAACTGGGCACTTAATTTAAGTTTTATTTTTGTATTGGCCCTGTTTGGTTCGGTTATTTCGCTATATATGTTTAATAATTTGGTACACCATACCTCGGCCCTGTTTGCCACATCGGTTACTTATATAATACCATTTTTTGCAATATTATGGGGCTTTTTTGATGGCGAAACCATTACATATATTCATATTATTAGCATTGGGCTTGCATTAGTTGGGGTGTGGTTAGTAAATAAAAAAAAGGTATAAACCTAACGGGTTAAATCCGCAGCTCAAAGTTTTTGCCAAGATAAACTTTTCTAACCTGCTCATCTTCCGACAACTCTAAGGCTGTTCCGGCTTTTAGTATATTGCCTTCAAACAACAGGTATGCTCGGTCGGTTATCGATAGTGTTTCATGCACATTGTGGTCGGTAATTAGTATGCCTATGTTTTTCTCTTTTAGTTTTTTTACAATGCCCTGAATATCTTCAACAGCAATTGGGTCAACACCTGCAAAAGGCTCATCTAACAGAATAAAATTGGGGCTAATAGCCAAAGCGCGGGCAATTTCAGTCCTTCGCCGCTCGCCGCCCGATAGTTGAATCCCTAAGCTTTTACGAATATGCTGCAAACCAAACTCATCGAGCAGCGATTCTACCTTCTCTTTTTGCTCCTCTTTTGTCAGCTTGGTCATTTCAAGTATGGTTTTAATATTATCTTCGACACTAAGCTTGCGAAAAACCGATGCCTCTTGTGCTAAATACCCGATACCGCGCTTGGCACGTTTATAAACGGGCTCTTTGGTAATGTCTAAACCATCGAGATAAATTTTGCCGCTATTTGGGGCTATTAATCCTACAATCATATAAAAAGTAGTAGTTTTGCCGGCACCGTTTGGACCTAATAAACCTACAATCTCGCCTTTTTCAACCTCAACCGAAACGCCCTTTACCACTGTTCGCGAGCCATATTTTTTTACTAAATTTTCTGTTCGTAGTTTCATGTGTTTAAAACGTGTTAAGTTATTAGTTATTAAACATGTACTTCTGTATGAGCCCCGTTAAAAAATTACCTCTCTCGCATAGCCTGCCCCAAATCTATTTCGAGGAGGGTTTAATGTCTTTATATTTTAATAGGGTTACCCATTTTAAGTCGCATCTTAATTTACAAAAATGACAAATATTCAACACTCAATATACAATTTTCAACATTAAACTGTATTTTTTAGTATTATTTTTAATGAATAATATTTACTATAATCGCATAGCTACTTAATAATCAGGCAATATAATTAATACACCATTGTTTTAAATACTTATCTGCATACTTGTCCAATCAATTCTTTCGCCCTTACAGGGCTAATTTTTATAAAACTACAATAAAGAAAATTCTTAAAATTGACTATCCCCGTAGCAGAGCCAAGAAATATTATACCAACTACAAATCATCCTATCAAGACTTTGAGAACTAAATGGGCAACCCTATTTTTTAATTATAAAACGTCCAAACTATTCCGTAGCGCACAGTTGAGCGGTTCGACGGGTAGTTTGGGGCAAGAAAATAGTTGCTTGGCTTTGTTAATCCATAATTTGCGTGCTCATAGCGTATGTAAAAGCGCAGCCGTTTAATCTCGACATTCCAAAATATACCCACAAACGGATAGTTACCTATAAGCTGCTCTTTTTGATTATAAAAATGTGATAACGCCGGAGAGTAGGCTTGCCCGTAATATGATGTCCAATAGTAGGCATCGGCCCCGAGCTGGAAGCGTATTTTGCCACCCGTATCTTTAAAATAGACATTGGGTGCCCAATATAGTGCTGCATAGCCCGAAAACTCTGGCAGGGGCAATATTTCGTTATTGCTTGTATGCTGATAGTTTAGCCGTGTGTTTAATCCGAATTTCCAAAATTCAAATACATTGTTTAAGTATATGTCAAACACCGAAAATGTTTGGTTATACTGAGCCGGAACGGCATCGGTATTAAAATAAATATAATCGGTAAGCAGGTTGAAGCGCAAGCCAAGTTGTGTTTTATAATATGGATAAGCAAAACTAAAATTTACCGATGTGCGCTTTTCAGCATTAAAATTGTTATTCCACCTATAATGATTAGAATAGTAACGTGTTATAAAATAGTCGGGGGTTTTAATATAGACTCCGCCGTATCCTTTTAACTCGAATTGCTTATCTGCCTTACCAAATTTTTGACTAATAAAACCATCTAACTGCATATCGGCTTGGCGATAACCGCTAATATATAATTTGTAATTGCCCGAGAATTTGAATTTTTTGCCCTTTAACCTAAATATTCCTGCCTCAAAATAGGTACTGTTAATTGTGTTGCTGTGTGTATTATTAAACAGTACATCTTTATTAAAATAGTAGTAATCGGCATTTTGAATTCCATAGCCAAAAAATGCGCCTACAAACGGGTAGCTTTTAGGATTTTCTTCAATATTAAGCCTAAAGTTATGGTTTCCGCTTAGGTAGTAGCACGAATCAAAAGTTGGGCCACCGCTATAATTGTTGGCATATAGGTTAAATGTGTCTTTGACAATAGGGTTATAGTAATTATTAGGCGAGTCGGTATATTTTTTTTTGCTTTTTTGCCTTTTATATGTGTATTGAAAGCTAAACCAATATGCACCCAATTGTGCCGAGTCGGGTACATTGGTTTTTAAAAATCCTATTTTTTGGTCAAAAAACAGTTGGTGGTCTTTAATATAATTTTGCCCGTCGATTAATCGGGTATTTATTTCGTTTGTTGAAACAGAGGTGTCGGTAATCATATATGAATCGATAATACCACCGTTTTCCTGAACATCAATTCGGTTAAAAACATAGTTAAAATGCGACGCCAATCGCCCTTTAGTATAGGTTGCCCCAATGGTTCCGGCATTGTTTCGGGTCTCTTGCCTAATATAATTCCCCTTTCCGATAAAGTTTTTAAACCTTAAAAATGCGTTAAAGTATTTATTTATGTTTTGGGTATGCAGTATCTCAATATTTTGCTCCTCGTTGGGGCCAATATCAACCCTGAATATTGTAAAGGGTTTAAGTACGTTGTAATATGGCACCTCGTTGCTCCTAAACATATATGGAGTAAACGAGTTGAGAAAAACAAAACCTGTTTTGGGATTTGGTTCGGCAAAAATATTAGATTTAACGGCTGAGCCTGTATTGCCCAAATAGCTGTTATTAATTGTTTTTCGGTAAGCCGGATGCGATATGTGAAAATTAAGCAGGGTGCTATCGTAATTATTAATGTCGAGTTCGTGTATTTCAGAATTGTATATCCATGTTTCAACAAGATTGGTGTCGTCAACATTAAACAGGTGCCCATAAAACGAATAATATGTTGTGTCGTTTCCTCCCACGGTTTGGAAATCCCATTTGCTGTTTTCTGCCGATGCCGAATCAATTAAGGTTGAGTCGGTTACTTGGTTTAAAGAATCAATATTTGTCGATAAAAGCGAATCGGTTGCAATATTTAAAGTGTCGGGTGTTTCAAGCAATAATTGGGTAGATGCAGTATCGGTAATAATAAAATGTGATGCTGCAAATATTTTGGGAGCAAAAAGTATTGCCACGGCATAAATAATAATATAGTACAATTGCTTTTTTAACATTGGCCACAAAGATAGATAAATTTTTACCTGAGCAGCCACCCCTGCAAAAATTTTGCCTTTTTGTTTTTTTTGAAATGTTTTTTGTTAATCTGTATTCCTACATACTATAAGTCAACAGTTTGTTAGTGAGCAGATTTATACATAAGGTACACACAAGCAAAAAGAACTACCAAACAATAAAGAAAATTCTTAAAGTTGATACAATGTTGAAAACCAAAAGAGCTATTTTTTCCTACACACATCACAAATTGATACCTTTACTTTTTATTTAACTTATGAGTCGAGTATAAAAGGTCGATTTTTTCAAAATCAA
>CAYQPP010000156.1:0-8337 GCA_964419235.1 uncultured Bacteroidales bacterium | reverse complement strand
CCTTCATGTAACTTATCTAACACTTTACCTGCCGAAATGTTATCATAATGGTCAACAACATTGTTTAAAATAAAATATCCGATAAATGAAAGTAGTGCTCCGGGCACTCCATGTCCGGTACAATCAACAGCTGCAATAAATATATCGTCGCCTTTTTTAAAGAACCAAGGGAAGTCGCCGCTAACTACATCGCGTGGTTTATAATATATAAATGAATTTGGTAAAAACTCACGTATATAGTTTGTATTAGGCAATATTGATGTTTGAATACGCTGTGCATATTTAATGCTCTCTTGAACTGCCCTGTTTTTTTCTTTTACTTCTTGTTCAATTTTCTTTTGTTCGGTTATATCGTGAACCACAAACAGTATTGTTTCCAAATCTTTATCGTCGCTAAATTCGGGTATTGCATTTACCTGCATTATCCTGTCGCCAAAATTTGTGGGGAATGTTGTTTCGGTATTGGTTTTTTGCTGTAGCGATTTTACTTTTTGAATAGAGTCAAGAAAGAAATCTTTTATCTCGGGTTTAAAATCGACCTCTTTAAGGCTTTTTTTAATGATTTCGTTATTATCGACCCCCGTAAATATTTTTACTATCGGGTTTGCATAAAAGAACTGTCCGGTAGGGCTTAAACGAAGAATCATATCGGGCGAATTTTCTGACAGTGATTGCATTTTGCTTTTCATCCGCTCCTCTTTTTCTGCCCTTTTGCGTTCTGTAATGTCTTGCGAATTAATTATTATTCCGTCAATGGCTGAATCGTTAAGCAGGTTGCGCCCTGTTGATTCAATAAATATTTTTTGACCATCTTTGCGCATGTAGGTGTATTGGATGGTACGGTGCTCATCGGGTGTTTCGATAAGGCTCATAAACATGTCTGAGAATTCTTTTACGCCTTTTGCGGTAAGCCTGTCCATGTCTTTGCCGTCTAATATTTCAGTTACCGAATAACCATATATTTTGTTTACTGAAGGGCTGATATATTTCAGTTTCATATCCTCGTCGTAAATGGATATAATTTCTGAGGCGTTTTCTAATAATGAGTGAAGCCTTTTTTGTGCGTTCTCGACCTCCCTTATTTGAGTTTCAAGGCTATTGTTTGTTTTTTCGAGCTCTTCTTGTGTTGCCCTCATCTCCTCTGCATTTTGCCTCAACTCCTCTTCGTTCTCCTGAAGTTCATTGGTCATTTCTTGGGCATCTTTCAGCAGTTTTTCGGTGCGCGAGTTTACTTTTAGGTTAAATATGGTTCGGGCAATAATATCGCTCAACTCCTCTAAAAATTGTATCGATATTTTATCGATATCTTTATCGAGTGATGCAAACTCCATTACTCCCTGAAGTTTTTCATCGGTAATAAGCGGTACTAATAGTAACGACGATGGTTTTTTGTCGCCGAGGATGCCTGATGATATGGTAACATAATCTTCGGGTATTTCGCGCCTGAATATTGTAGCCATTTCAAAGGCGCACTGCCCAACTAATCCTTCACCAACTTTAAACTCTTGATTTAGGAATTTCCGTCTGTTGTAGGCAAAGGTTGCGGTATTTACAAGTTTTTCTTCATCATCGGAGTATAAATAAAATACTCCTTGCAGTACATTTATATATTTAATAAGTTCAACTAAGGTTTTGTACGACAGGTCTTCAAGGTCGTTGTGCATGCGTAATATGTCAGAAATAAGGTCTTTACCTTTGGCAATCCAGTTTTGCTGGCGCTCTTTTTCGTTTGTGCGGGTAAGGTTTTCACGCATTTTTACTAATGACTTTCCTAAAATATCGTTTTCATTAATATCTTCGGTGTCGGCTGAGAGGTCGCCCTCTCCAATTTTTTTCGCAAACCTTGCATTGTTGTTTATTATGCTATCTTTTTCTTCGATTATATCGAGCAAATTAAGGGTTGTATTCTGATAATATTTAGTTAGAATGTATCCAAAAATTCCTAATATTAATGGAGCAAAATCAATTACATAATAAACAGGAGCCACTTTATGTAATTGCCATAGTCCGGCAAAAGATACTTCTGCATCGGTTCCAATAAAACCCACTATCCAAGTAAATACTGGGAATAAAAAACCTAGAATAATAAAGCCCGGAACATAATTTACCTTATTATTGATTTTAAATACCAGGAGTTGTGTTATTTTATCTATTATTTTGGTCATTTATATAAAGTTTCGTTTTTCTAACTTAAGGTTGATGCTTTTTTTCCAATAAATTTCGATATTTCATTAATTCTTCTTGATAAACCACGCTCTATTGGCTTAAAGGTAGCAATTTCTAATATACCAATTACATCTTCTTTATCAAGTAAGGGTATTATAGCTAAAAATTTAGGTTTATTACTTCCTAAGCCAGATATTACTTTTACATATCCATCGGGCAAATCACTAATAAACATTGCTTTTTTATTTTTTACAACTTGTCCTGATAAGCCGTCGCCTTCACTAAATTCAATGGGTGGCGCATCGGAATAATAGGCATAATTTGCTGCCGGTTTAAATTTATTATCGTTTGTGTCAAAATAATATACTAAACCAACTACTATTTCAATTTGTTTGCTAATGCCTTTTAATAATGCTGAGCCAAACTCTTCCCAATTATTAAGTTTATTTAAATTTTCTCCAAGGCTACTAAGATTAAATGTGAGATCTTCAGCCTCTTTTGCTTTCTCTTCTACCTCTTTCTCCATTTTTTCTATCTCGTCTAACGAGCTTGCCCTTTGTTTCTCTTCATTTTCAATTGATATGTTTATGCTACGAATACCTGTAAATCCGACGCTTAGAATTGCAGGTATTACAATTAAAAAAAGTAAAAGAAGCGCAATTCCAAAGCCATTATTTTTAAATGATGGAGTGGCTCCAATAGTTAGCATGATTGAAACTAAAATTAATACTAATACTAGTATCAGATTAAAGAGTATTTTCTGTTTATTTTTATATAAATCATTCATGGAATCATTTTATAAATTTAATAAAAAATCAATAATCCGGTTTGTTCCAAACACATGATCAACATTTGTGGCATTCATTGAGGCTAATGTCATGGTTGGAACCTGACATTCATTTGGATCCTGAACAATTGTTAACCCTCCATTGTCTTTCACACTTTTTAAACCCATTGCTCCATCTTTGTTTGCACCACTCAATATAATACCTATTAGTTTACGTTTATAATTATAAGCTGCTGAAATAAACGATAAATCTATTGATGGTCTGCTGTGATTTACCGATTCTTCAGTTGATAGCGCAAACTTATTTCCCAGTTCAATATACAAATGATAATTTGCCGGAGCAAGATAAATTTTACCTGATTTTATAGAATCTTTATCATTTGGCTCAACGATAGGCATTTTTGCTTTAATAGAAAGTGCCTCAACAAACCCTGAGCGAACGTGCTTTAAGCGATGTAAGCATAAAATAACAGGCAAAGGATAATTGGCAGGCAACGAGGAAATAATTTTTGTTACTACCTGAAAGCTACCTGCTGACCCTCCTATTATTAATGCTTTATAATCCATATTTAATCAATCCTTTTTCTGTATATTTTTTCGGCTTTATTTATCAGTTGCATTTTTTTACCCACCTCAGAGTGTTCAAGAGTTTCCATATTTCCTAATATAAGATATCCGCCAATGGTTAAGCTATCGATAAGTTTGTGTACTACTTTTTCATAAAGGGGTAAATTATATTGTATTAATATATTCCGAAAAACTATTAACCTATATATTTTATTGTGCGACTCTTGAGATATGTTAATATTATTAAAATCGACACCATTAAGTAAAGTGGTATCCATTTCGGCTCTATTTTCGTTTATTTTGTAATATTGAGAAAATTCAAATTTGCCCGAAAATCGGGTATAATTTGCTTTACCAAGTTCCATTTTTTTTAGATCGTAAAAACCTCCATTTTTGATTTGATCAATACATTTATTTGAGGGGCATGATGCCACAACTCTAATGTCGCTTTTTAAATTAAGCTCGCGCATTAAAATCATTAATGAATAAATTTCTTCACCCGATGAGATACCCGCCATCCAAATTTTTGAACCTGCCGATTTGCTTATCTCAGGCAAATAATACTCTTTTAATTCGCGCCACAATGATGGGTCGCGAAAAAGTTCGGTTGTTTCAATCATAAGTTGATTAAGCAATTCTTGAAAGTTAATATTATTTTTACCAACCTCGGTTACAAAATCATCAACTAAATCGAAATTAAAATGCGCTAATACTTTACTGAACCTGTTTTTAAGAGTAGTAAGGGTATAGTCAATTAAGTTGAGCCCGTACCTTTGTTGTATGGCTGCAATCATTTTTTTTGTGTCAACTATGCCTAAACTACCTCTCATTTATTATGTAATTAGAATTGTTTTTTTCTGTAAAATCCTTTTGTTCTGTCAAAATTATTTGCAACAGGACCTAATATGCTTTCGTGCGAACCTAATATTAAAAAGCCGTCGCGGTATAAACTATTACTGTATAATTCAATTACTTTATTTTGCAATTTATTGTTAAAGTATATTATCACATTTCGGCAAAGGATAAGGTCAAATTTTGAATAAAAAATATTCCCATCTTTTACCAAGTCGTGTTTTCTATAAACAGCTTTTTCGCACAAAAACTTTTTCATGGTAATTGTGTCCTTTACTTTATCAATGTCAAAATATTTATCGTAAGGTACATCAACTTTCTCTTCGTAATTGTAGGGGTTTTCTTTTAATACCTTGTCAAAATTATCAAGGTATCCCAAATTAAAGCGGTATTTATATTTGCCTTGTTTAGCCGCCTCAAGCATATCGGAATTTATGTCGGTGGCAAAAACTTTTGCCTGCTCAAACATACCCAGTTCGCTCAACAGTATCAGCATCGAGTATATCTCTTGCCCGCTGCTGCACCCTGCATGCCAAATAAATATTGATTTGTTTTTCTTTAATTTTGGCAAAACCTGATATTTTAGGGTAGTCCACATTTCAGGGTCGCGAAACAGTTCGGTGGTATTAACAGTTATATCTCTCACAACCTTTTCTAAAAAATCTTTGTCTTTGGCTACTTTGAGAGACAGTTGGTTGATATCCATATGATTATCAATCAAAAGTTTCTCTATCCTACGTTTAAACGACCTCTCGGAATAGTCGCTAAAGTTATAGGTAGATGACATTTTGATTGCTGTGATGAATCGTAAGACATCTTCATTTGTTACCATACAATACCAATCGTTTATTTAAAGATATAGTAGATTGCTACTTTGAGCAAGCGTAAAAATAATAATTTTTATTTAATAAAATATTGAATGTAGAATTATATTTGTCGAGCTTGTAATTTTATTTGCATCTTTAAAAAGACTCAATATATTATGACAGACAAAAATAGTTTTACTTTAGGCATTTACGGCATTCAGGATATTAATAATTCTGATACCCCAATTTTATCGCATGACCATGGTGTTACAGTAATGCAAAACGGGGAGATATTGTTTAATATACAATTAGAGAGGTTAGATAGGAATAAGCATAGTAGTGCTATGCCGCAAATGCTTTACACCCTTTTAAAAGAGAAAAAATTATTGGATAAAAATTGCAATGTGGTTTTTGTTGACAATATATTGGGGCGTTCGTTTATCAATAATATTGGAAATATTAGGTTTGAAGCTCCTATCAGCAAAAAAATAGCTTCAAATATTGAAGAGGGCAAACTATGGTGGTTAAACCATTCAAAAAAAGCGTTTATTTTAAATCATGAGCTGGCACATTTAGGGAGTTGCCTGCCTTTTTACGGGGCTTTTAAAGAGAATAGTTTATTGGTGCATTTTGACGGCGGGGCAAGCCAAAGTAATTTTTCGGCATGGATTTTTAAAAACGGTAAAATTAAAAACCTTGAATACCATTGGAGGTTAAAATGGCTGTCGTCGCTTTTTAATGCCAATGCCTTGACTTTTGGCATAGTACAGGCCAAGCAGCATGAGCTAAATAGTGTGCCCGGAAAATTTATGGGTTTTGCATCGTTCGGAAAGCATAGTGCTGAAATTGAGCTGTGGCTCGAAAAAAATCAATATTTTGAGAATATTTGGGGCAGCAAAAAAGTTTTTTTCGATGCTTTAGAGTTAGAATTTGGGGTTAAGCTAAAATTTATCGACCAAAAAAACCCTTTAATCCAAAATATTGCCGCAACTATACACCATATTTTTGTGCGCGAAGCATTTAATGCAATTAAAAGGTGGCAAGCCAAAACCAAAACCGACTATTTATATTATAGCGGCGGGGCGGCATTAAATATTGTTTTAAATACAAAGCTTGTGGAGTCGAAACTTTTTAACGAGGTTTTTATTCCGCCTTGCAGTAACGATTCGGGCTTGGCAATGGGTGTAGCAGCTTTTTACGAATGGCAAAAAAATCATATTATTGAACCCCATTCGCCATTTTTAAACAACTGGGGCATTAATAATTACACTATTAATTATACTGATGATACTTTAAAGCACATAGCTAACTTGATTATTAACAATAAAATAGTTGGCGTTTGCAATGGGTTTGGCGAGGTTGGCCCGCGCGCACTTGGCAACCGTAGTATTTTAAGTCTTGCATCGTCGGAAAAACTTGCTAAAAAGGTTAGCATGGAGCATAAAAAAAGAGAGTGGTACCGTCCTGTTGCTCCGATTATGCTCGAAAAAAACACCAAATATTTTACCGGTTTGGGTGGTATTAACCACCTGTCGAAATATATGCTGCTTGATTTTAATATTCAGGAAAATAGGATAAAAGAGCTTGAAGGCGCAGTTCATGCAAATGGGACTGCACGGATACAGACTATTTTTAAGCGTAGTGATAATCCGTTTATTTATGACCTTTTAATGCTGCTTGACACGGAATTTGGCGTAAAGGCATTAATAAATACATCGTTTAATATTAAGGGCGAACCCATAGTGCACACTTTGGACAATGCGAGGCAAAGTGCGCAAAATATGGGGTTAGATGCAGTGGTTTTAAACGGTAAAATTGAGATTTTATCGTAAAAACGTAAATGAGAGCAGTGTTGGCTGGTGATCGGAATTTTTAAACTGCAAGTCGATGTTTTTTTGTGCAACGGCTTGCAAATTGGGCGACAGTAAATAAAAATCGATAGTTGTGGTAACGGTCTCCCCCGGTTTGTATGCCTCGTTTATCATACGGTTAGTTGGTGTTTTTTCGCAATATTGCCAGCTCCAGCCTTGTGGCATAAAATCGTGTGCTATGCTAATTCGTGTTAAACGCCCCTCTTTTCCCTCAACCGACTCTTTTCCGTGTTTGGGTGGGCTCTGGTTCCAATCGCCGCCTACTAATATATAATTACCTTTTTTGTACTCGTCTAACAAAAAGCCTTTTATAACCTGCATCTGCTTTTTGCGAAGCGTGCCATCGTCGTATGCCGAGTTGTGTGTATTTATTATTAACAGCTCTTTGCCGTTTGATGTGTAAAACCGTTGCACCATAAAACACCTGTCGAGAAAAAACAGCCCTACCGGCCAGTCGTAATTTGCCGGAAACGAATACCTGCTTACTTTAAACGGTTCGTATTTGCTAAACGAGGCTAACCCGCTCAATACTTTGCCCAAAGGGTTGTTTGGAGGCATCGGCACAAAAGCTACTTTATAGTTTATTGCAAATGATTCAGAATAGTTTGGTAAAATTGCGCTTATGCTGTCCATTTGGTTGGTTTTAAAGCTTCGGCGTGATTTTTTGTCAACCTCTTGAAAAAGGTAAAAATCTATTGAATCGTTATTTTTTATTTGCCTTTTTATTTGGCGCAAGTTTTCGAGCGTTCGGGGTTTTGATGTCCTTGTTTTATCGCCTCCGTCGTAAAAAAAGCTCATATCGTCGCCCAGCCCGCAATATCCTAAGTTCCAGTCGAAAACATTTAGTGTGTCATACACATTAATTACATTGCCCTCCGATTCTGATATTTTTTCGATTGGCTGAGGGCTGTAATTAGATAATGTGCTGTATATTAAAAATATACCGAATAATAAAATTAATGAAAGAATAAATGCAATTAGGATTTTGGCTATTTTTTTCATTTTTGTAAGGTTTAATTTTTCATATAAAGATATAAAAAAACCTTAATTATGTGATTACAGGTTGTAGGTTTGTTGAAATTTTGTTAATCGCAACGCTTGTAATACTGACTTCTGGATGGCATTTACATAACCGCCCGGAGGGCGGTGTTACGAAGGAAGTACCAAACTGTTAGCTTATTGCTTGTTTTTTATGAATTATTACAAACCGGTAAAAAAAATCGCAAATCAATTTTTGCAAAAACAACCGCAACACTTCGAGGTGCAAGCACGCTCGAAGGTTACTGAC
>CAYQPP010000155.1:0-8389 GCA_964419235.1 uncultured Bacteroidales bacterium | reverse complement strand
ATGCCAACCCAACAATAAATACAGCTAATTTAACAGGCGGCATATACTTAATAAAGGTAATTTATAAAAACAATAAAACATATACAGCCAAAATAATTAAACAATAATATCTTATACAATATTTACACCTCGCCTGCTTGCAGCGAGGTTATTCATTATTATGTTTTAGTCAAATATCGTGATGTATTAACAATTGTACATTAGATTAGCACCCAAATTTATTTGGGTGTATAAGACAATTACAAAACACCAAGAAGCTAAAGCATATTCATTATAAATCAAAATAAAAACCCTCGAAAGTGTAAAAACTTTCGAGGGTTTTAAAATCATAATATTATTTTAAAAGTATATTTTAGTATAACTCTACATCGTAACCCATACGGGCCTGAACGCCTTGCATGTTTTGCAATGTTTTTATTTTTTGATAAAAATAGAAGTTCTCGCCCAGTTCGTTTTTAAGCATCTTAATTCGCACATCGCCTGTAAGTTGTTTAATAAGCTCCTCTATCGGCTCTAATCGTTTTGGGTATTCAACGGTTTTATAATCTTCAATATCAGCTTTTTCGGCGGCAATTTCAATGGCTCGTTGCAAGCCTCCAAATTCGTCAACCAAACCAATATCTTTGGCGTTAATACCACTCCACACACGGCCTTGCCCTATTTTGTCAATTGCTTCGGTTGTAGTGCTGCGTCCGTCGGCAACATGCTCAATAAAGGTTTCGTAAACTTCATTAACGCCTGTTTGTATAATTTCCTTCTCGGCCTCGGTCATTTTGCGGGTAAGGTCGGGCAGGTCGGCAAATTTATTGGTTTTTATGCCATCGAAGGTTATGCCCAGTTTTTTGTTCATAAGCTCTTGGGTATTAAATAGCAACCCAAATACGCCTATTGAGCCTGTTAGTGTTGTTGGACTTGCCACAATTAAATCGGCAGGACAGGCAATATAGTAACCGCCCGAGGCAGCCAAATCGCCCATTGACACAATAAACGGTTTTACTTGTTTTGCCAAAGTTGCCTCGCGCCAAATTATATCAGAAGCCAATGCGCTGCCGCCGGGCGAATTTATACGAAACACTATTGCTTTTATTGTGCTGTCGCGACGTGCTTTGCGAATTGCCTTCGATAGGGTTTCGGAGCCGATGGTTCCGTTGTCGCCTTTGCCCGATTTTATTTCGCCCGAAGCGTATATAACGGCAATTTTTTTGCGTTTGTCCCTCTTTTTGGTTTTTTTGATTTTAACGCTTGAGTATTTTCCCAATTTTATCGATTCGAGTTTTTCGGCGCTTTCGGCATCGGTTAATTCCACAAGTTCGTCAATTACTTCATCTCTGTATTTTATTGCATCAATAATATTATATTCAACCGCATCTTCCATATTACGTATGGCATAATCATCGGCTATTTTATTAAACTGTTCGGTAGTCATACCCCTCTCTTTAGCTATGCCTGCTACAATATGGTCCCAAATAGATTGAACATAGGTAAGGGTTTGTTCTTTGTTTGCTTCGCTCATTTTATCGAGCATAAATGGCTCAATGGCACTTTTAAATTTGCCATGCCTAAAAATAAGCGGCTCAATACCAAGCTTTTGCAATGTGCCTTTAAAAAATGCTATTTTTGAGCGCAGCCCTTTAATTTCCAAACTGCCAACAGGTGTCATGTAAATTTTATCAGAAACCGACGAAAGATAGTAAGCCGATTGAGACATGTTTTCGGAATAGGTATAAATAAATTTACCGCTCTCCTTAAAATCCAACAGGGCGTTCCTAATCTCTTCAATTGTGGCAATTCCGGTAGGTATAGCGCTCAGTTCCATAAAAATGCCTTTTATGTTTTCATCTTTTTTGGCTTTTTTAAGGTTCTCTAAAATTTTGTTTAGCCCTAATTGCGGGTCGGCCTCAAACGACTGGATGTTAAAATTCTCAAAGGGGTTGTCGCTAGCCCTGTCAACAATAGTTTTGTTTAGTTTTAAATACAGAATTGTGTTTGGCTTAAGCTTTACCTCTTTACTATTTGATGCTGCAGCTATAATGCCCACAATCCCCAAAAAGATAAATGTGCTTACAATTGTGTACAACATAATACCCACAACCGTTGCGAGGGTATATTTTAAAAAGTTTTTCATAATAAATTCGTTTAGGGTTATTAAATAATTATCAATATGTTTTGGGCTTTTGACGCTGCATTTTGCATTTGGTTACATTTGGTTACATTTTTTAGGTTTATATAATAAAATTTCAATAACGGTATTGAGTTTGTCTTAAAATTGGCTGCTTACAATTTTTTTAGGTCATAGTATAGGTAGATATAATTTTATCTTAATTATGCCAAATTTGAATAGCTGACCTAACTTCAACAATTCAAATAAAGAATAAAAAATTTGGAATTAACATTTTATATTTAGACATTTGTCTAAATATCTAAATAAAATGAATTTATTATTTAAAGCTCTTAACGATAAAACCAGGCGTAACATTCTTGAAATGTTAAAAGACGCTGATTTAACAGCCGGTGATATAGCTGATAAATTTGAAATGACAAAACCAAGCATATCTCATCACCTATCTTTGTTAAAACAAGCGAACTTGGTTGTTGATATAAGAAAAGGCCAATTTATATATTATTCATTAAACACGACAGTTATGGATGATATTGCAAAATGGTTTGTTCAATTTAACTCTAAATCAAGTAAAAATGAAAAAAAGCAAAACTATTAAAGAATTATTTATTGGATGTATAACAGTAGCACCATTGGTATATTATTCATATTTATGGAGTTCGTTGCCCGCTACAATTCCAATTCATTTTGATGCATATGGTAATCCTAATAACTACGGCAGCAGGGGTTATATTGCTATCACATTATTTTTTTTAACAATTGGTTTATACCTGTTTTTAAGATATGTGCCTAAGATTGACCCAAAAAATAATTTTCCCGTTTTTCAAAATACATTTTTTAAGCTTCGGTTAATTATAACACTTTTATTTTCTATCATCTGTTTTGTTATAATTTATTCCGTAAAGCATGAAAAAACAAATACATCTCTAATATTTGTCATCATTTCATTCTTGATCTCTATTATTGGCAACTACATGGGAAATATTAGGCAAAATTATTTTATCGGAATAAGAACGCCATGGACTCTTGACAATGAATTGATTTGGAAAAGGACTCACTATTTGACGGGTAGGCTATGGTTTTTTGCAGGTATTGCAATGGGAGTTTTAATGATTGTGCTATCGCCTGAATACAGGGCAGTTACATTCACAGGTGGCATTATACTACTTGCAATTTATCCTTTAGTATATTCATTTATAAAATATCAAGCAATCGAAAAATCAATAAAAAACAAATAATTATGAAAAGTACAGGCAAACAACAGGAATCAAATAATTGGATAGGCATAATATATTTTAACCGAAAAGACTCAAGGGTTATTGTCCCTAAAAGGGTTTCAGGTATGGGGTGGACTTTAAATTTTGCAAATCCATATACCTATATTATAATAATTGCAATTGTTTCAATTTTAGTTATTTCCAACTATTTGCTTTGAATCGTATCAATACAAAAAAGTTGTTAGGTTTTTAGCAACAGGTTTTAAAACCGTGTTTTTACCTGCGGAATTGATAAATATTGGAGTATTCGAGGCCTACATAAACCCCGACGCAGCCTTTTTGGATTTTTTCGGTTTTTTCAACATAAACCTTTATTGTAATTAGCTGGGTTTTATTAGGCGTGGCATGCCAATACGGGAATTCGGCGGTTTTGCTGTTGTAAACCATCTCTTTGGTGGTTGTGGTTTTTCTTGTCCATGTGGTATCCATAACGTTTTTTTCGCCAATAGGTATCCTTTTGCCGTCGGTATTGTATAGGTAAAATCCGTTAGGGTCTTTTTTGTAAACGGTTACGGTTTTCGGTTTAACATCTTTTACAATGCGGTTAAACTTTTTGCGCGGAACAATTATCTCATAATCTATTTTGCCGAGTTTTTGTTCGCCAACCACAAAAATCCTATAATTTTGTTTTGAGTATAAAACAAGCTTTAGGGTATTGGTGTCGCCATTTGCCATTTCGTTAAACAACGACTGTCCCCTATAATCAAAATCAAGGCGCATCTCTTTTGATGCAAGTTTCTTTTTTGAGCAGTTTTGCGAATTTGCATTTAATGAAATAAATAACAGTAGAAGAATTATTGTAATTCTTGATAGTAAATTTGGTATGTTATTATATTTTGCCATTAAAAAGCCAATAGTTAATTTATATATATGTTTCTGAGCGATTTAACACCGTTTGTTATATTTACAAACTGGTTTTTTGTGATTATTGTGTTTTCGTCGTTAAAATAGAGTTCGTCAAAAACCTCCTGTAATTGTTCTAAATCTTGAATTACCTTGATTATATCATCTGAATTTTGGTTTTTTTGCAGATACCCCAATAAATTTTCCAATAAAACCTGTTGGTCTGCTATCCGCTCGGTAATAGGGCTGTTGTTAATATCGCTTACCGATTCGATAGCGAGATACAGTCCCTCAATCCAACCGCCCACTAACATTAAACCCATAATGTCGGTTTGTCCCTGCTCCTCCATAAACCGGTTGGCCTTATAGTACGAATCGGCCGATATTTCCATAAGCGAGTCGATATTTGTCAGGTTTTTATCAATTCGGGTTGCCATCTGTTTGCCAAATCCTTCATGTAAACCTAAATTATCGGCTAATTGTTTAATTGTTTTAAAATATATCAATGTTTGCTGAAAATCGCCAAAAACCGAGCAGTAAGCCAAATCGGCCGAATAGATACCAAAATTTATCGCTTTCTCTTTTTTTGAAATGTAGTTAATGCATTTTTGGGTTTTGTGGGTTTTATTGTTCAAAAATGGGGCATCGGCCTTTTTCAGAAAAATAAACATCTCCATAGGGGATGGTATTTTATAGTTTACGCCGGTTTGTTCAACCTCAATAAAATTTTCATATAGCAACTGGTCATCAAGGTCTTTGTATTTTTCAGATTTGCTTTTGTTTGATTGGCATGACTGAAATAATAATAAAATAGAATTAGTTAAGATAAATAGTATTGTAAGTTTTACGGTTTTGTTTATTATTATCTTATTCATTCTAAACTTTTGTTATTGCATTGTTATGCACTTATTTTGTTGGGTGTTTAGTTATTCTGCAAATTTACAATCTTTTTGTTAAAAAGCACTCAATTAGCATTTCAACAAATTTATATATTTTTTTTGCTTTGGCAAATCATGTATTATTCTTGTCGGGCTTAACTTTATGGTAGTTTAGCAATTGAAATTCTTTGCCGTCAAAAACTCCGTACGAGAAGTGGTAAAGCCAATCGCCAAGGTTTATATAGCGGCTGTTTTCGCTAATTTTCATATTAACCATTAAGTGCCTATGCCCAAATATGAGGTAATCGTAAGGTTTTGTCTGTACCAAGTTTTTTGCGTACCGGTAAAGTATCTCTTTATTTTCGCCATTAAATGTTGAGGGTTTATAGCCTTGCGATTGCCGGCTTGAGTTTGAGTGGTAATGCGCCAAACTTATTGCAAAATTTGGGTGCAATCGGCTAAACATCCATTGCATTGCTTTATTGGTAAAAACTTTTTTTAACAACTTATAGCTTTTATCGCCGGGGCCCAGCCCGTCGCCGTGGGCAATATAAAATTGCTTGCCAGCAAACTCTTTTTCAATAGGACCTCGGTGCAATATTACTCCCAGTTCGGCAGGTAGGTAATCGGTAACCCAAATATCGTGGTTGCCGGTAAAAAAGTGCACGGGGATTCCCATATCGGTAATTTCGGCAATTTTTCCTAAAGTGCGCACAAACCCACGCGGCACAACTTTTTTATATTCATACCAAAAGTCGAATATATCGCCCACCAAATAAATTTCGGCAGCATCGGTTTTAATCTCATCTAACCATTTCACAAAAAGGCGTTCGCGCCAGCGTGCCTTTTCAATGTCGGGGTGCCCCAAATGTACATCGGATGCGAAATATATTTTTTTGTTATTCTGCATTTTGTTTTGTTGGTGTCGGTTTTGGGGCAAACAGCTCGCCAAGTTTTGTTTGTAAAGCTTCGCCAAAAATATTTTGTGCTATTATTATGCCGTCGGGGTTAACAAGGTAGTTGGCGGGTATGGCTTTAACATGATACTCTTTTGCTGTTTTGCTTTTCATATAGTTGAGTTCGCTAACTTGGTACTTCCAAAACAGTTTGTCTTCGCGTATTGTGTTTTTCCAGTCGGTTTTGTTGCGCTCTATGGCAACCTGAAAAATTTCGAACCCTTTGCGTTTGTTGGCACGGTAAATATTTCTTAGGTTGGGGTTTTGTTTGCGGCAAGGCCTGCACCACGAGCCCCAAAAATCGACAAGCACATATTTTCCTTTTAACGACGATAGTGTTAGTGTGTCGCCATATAGGTTGGGCAACGAAATTTCGGGGGCTTTTTCTCCAATTAACGATTGATAATTGCGGTCTGTTTTTCTCTTTAAACTCCTTTTGTTTTGGGCTACATATGCACTCATCATTTTTACAATGTCAATTGTGTCGAACCGGTTGTATAGCGCCGTGTCAACCATTTCAAAGTATTTCATGTCGTTTTGGATGGTAAACAGATATTTGGCGGGCTCAATTTTTTGGCTTAGCGCAATGTAGCTTGCAAGTGTGCCGGGGTTGTTTTTTATATAGTTTTCAAGATATTTTCTTTCGGCATTAAAAACCGAATCGCCAATAAATGTTAACCTTTGTATTATAGAGTCTAATGCGGGGTGCATTTGGTTTTTTAAATAAAACTTGTTTAACGTGTCGATGGTATAAACCGTGTTATGGTGCAGTTTTATTATTTGGCTAACCTGCTCCGACTCTGTCGAGCCCGAAACATTGTATGATTTTATAAGGTTGTAAAAGTTTGCCTTAAACGTAATTGTTTCGTGTGGCAGGGGCGTTATGCGTATGTAGTCGGTGTTTTTAAAATAAAATATATAATCGCCCGGTTGGGTTGTCTGTTTTTCAAAGGTAAATTTTTCGCCCATGTCTAACTCTATACTGTCGGGAGCCAACCCTGGCTTTGTCATGTCGATAATTTTTATGTATTTACCGGCAGCACCTTTAACCGAGCCGTTAATGGTATATTTAACCACATCGGGCTTACACCCCGATAAAACAATAAGGATTAAAATGTATTTTAATAACAATTTGCCCATGCTTTTAAGCTTTAACGTTTTTAATGTTTACAAACTTACATGATTTTAGTTAATCACAAAAACAAATAATATACAAAGCAAAACGAATAAAGAAAATTTAAAGTTGACTATCCCCGAGGCAAAGCCTTGAGGAATTCTTTTGATTAAACAAATGCATATTAGTGTTTATAGGTTGAATTTACCTACATTTTTATACTTTTGCAGAATTATAAAAATTGCATTTTGAAAATTTGGGACGACATATCGAATTTTAAAGCAAAGAAGCCTGTAATAACAATTGGCTCGTTTGATGGGTTGCATCTGGGGCACCAAAAGGTTTTAAACAGGCTTAATGATATTGCCGCAAAAGTAAATGGCGAGAGCGTTGTTTTTACTTTTACGCCGCATCCTGTAAAAGTGCTTTCGCCCGAAAAAGAGTTTGTTTTGCTTACCACCATTGAGGAAAAAATTGAGCTTTTTAAAAAGGCCAAATTGCAGCACCTTATCCTATTTCCGTTTACAAAAGAGTTTTCGCAAATGGCTTACGCCGATTTTGTAAAAAATATACTTGTTGGCAGGCTTAAAATTAATACTTTGCTAACGGGGTACGATAATACGCTTGGGCGAGACAAAGAGGGTGGCTTTGATAATTTGGAGAGGCTTTCGAGCAAATTGGGTTTTAATGTTGACCGACAGCCTGAGATTAAATTTGACGAAAACAGTTTGAGCTCAACCCATATACGAAAACTGCTTTCGCAAGGCAAACTGTTGCAAGCATCAAAACTTTTGGGGTATCGGTATATGCTGTCGGGTACGGTTGTGCATGGTCAGCAGATTGGCAATAAGCTGGGTTTTCCGACAGCAAATTTAATGCCGCCCGATAACAAGTTTGTGCCGGGAAACGGTGTGTATGCAATTTTGGTTCGTTATAATGGGGGTACTTACAAAGGCATGATGAATATTGGCGTGCGGCCAACTATTGAAAATTACGCCAACAAACCTGTTATTGAGGCTCACCTGTTTGATTTTAGCGGAGATTTGTACGGTAAGTTTATACGAATAGACATTGTGCGTAAATTGCGCGATGAGTATAAGTTTAACTCTGCCGATGCCCTGCGTGCACAACTTAAAAAGGATAAGCGGTTTGCACTTGAGACTTTGGACAAGGAGTTTGGTATTTTGTAGCGGGCAATAATT
>CAYQPP010000154.1:0-8547 GCA_964419235.1 uncultured Bacteroidales bacterium | reverse complement strand
TAATTGCGAAGATGTAACGACACTAAACAATGGCGAAAAACTAACCTTTGTAACAAGTATAGGCTGTGGCGTTGCAATGTTTGACGCCTCTGAAATGACCGACTGCTTTGGCGAGGAGTGGCTTGAATTAGGCTCCCCAACATCACCAAAAGGAGCAATCGCATTTGTTGGACCAACATCAAACACACACACTA
This sequence comes from uncultured Bacteroidales bacterium, assembly GCA_964419235.1. Lineage (GTDB taxonomy): Bacteria > Bacteroidota > Bacteroidia > Bacteroidales > SZUA-534 > GH45. The sequence continues at coordinate 8,353 of CAYQPP010000154.1, read as the reverse complement.
CGTATAACAACAGAATTGACAAAGGCATTTATGTCGGCATGTTTAGAGAAGACATGAAAACTCCCGGACAGGTACTATTAAGGGGTAAATTATATATGTACAACTATTTTGGACACAATGAGTTAGTTGAATACGAATCAAGAGTATTTACCATTTTAGGCGACCCAAGCGTTCAAATATGGAAAGACTATCCTGAAAACGTTAACGTAAACTATCCTGCCACAATACCGGTTGGCTTAAGCCAAGTTGAGTTTAGTGTTACAATGGCCTCATCAGGCAATGCCGTAAAAAATGCGCAAGTATGCGTAACCGGCGAAAATGTTTTTGCAGTTGGAACAACCGACGAGAGCGGAAAAGCTCTTTTGAAAATCACACCCGAAACCGCAACTGATTTAACAGTTTTAGTTAGAGGTGGTAATGTAATACCCAAACAATCGTCAATAACATCTATTCAAAATGCTGAGCAAGTAGGCCCGGTTGGTGAAATATCATTTATTGAAACTGACGGAAATGGCGACAACCTAATTAACCCTAATGAAAAATGGAAAATTAAATATACTTTAAAAAATTGGGGCAAAAATACAGCACAAAATATAAAAGCAACACTATCTGTTATTGATAACCAATTTGTTACAATAGAAACCACTACACCTGTCAATTATGGCAATATTGAATCAAATAGCGAGTTAGAAGGTGATGCCTTTAACTTTTTTGTTAAGCCCGATTTTTCAATTGTTGATACGTTTACCGTAAAACTGCACATTACCAGCAACGATAATGCATGGAATTTTACAAATGATATTAGGGTAACAGGCTGTAAACTGAAATACAAAAACTCATTCATATCCGACAAAAACTCATCAAGCCCAAATTTCAGGTTAGATAAGGGCGAAACAGCTAAAATTTATTCAAATATTATTAATTTAGGCGAGGATATTGCCAAAAACGTAAAAGGAGTTTTAAGGTGCAACAACCAATATATCGAGATTATTGACTCAATAGGCTCTTTCGGGACATTGAATATAAACGACATTAGCAGAAACGACAATAACTGCTTTATTCTAAAAGTTAAACCTGATTGCCCCGACAATTACGATATCGACTTTAAAATAGGCCTCTCAACACAAAACGGCAACTACCCGTATTCAACCGAACGCGAATTTGTTTTATCGGTTGGCAAACCTAAGCTTACCGATATTACCGGTCCCGACAGTTATGGCTATTATGCATTGTCAGACAATGATTTTGGTTTTGACAACACTCCCGAATACAATTGGAAAGAAATTGAAACTGATGGAAAAAAAATATCAATACCACAAAATAGTGTTGACTTTACAAAAAATATTACATTACCATTTACATTCAAATACTACGGAAAAGAGTATAACAATATACAAATAAGCGTTGACGGGTGGATAGCCTTTGGCGAAGGATCGCAAACAGCTGCTGACAACACGCAACTACCGCATAACGACAATATTGATTGTATGGTGGCAGTATTTTGGGACGACTTATATAATAATATGTGGCCCGATTACATTCTTGGCGATCTACATTACTATCATGATACAGGCAATAAAAAGTTTATTGTTGAATGGAACGGGTTCCCTCATGCCAACGATCAACAAACGTTAAATCAAGAGTATTTTCAAGTAATTCTGCTTGACCCTGAGCATTATACAACCCCAACAGGCGATGGCGAAATAGTTTTTATGTATAAAAGCATAAAGAAAAAAAACTATTGTACCGTTGGTATTGAAGATGATTCACAAGATATTGGGTTACAATATGTTTTCAACAATAATTATGACAACACCGCCTCAAAATTAAAAGACGGAATGGCAATTAAGTTTACAACAAAAAGCCCCGACTTATTAATATCAATAAACGACAAACCTAACATGGCAATTGATGAGGGCTATAAACTGCAAAACTATCCAAACCCTTTTTCAAACAGTACTAATATTAAATATACAATACCCGAAACCACAAACGTTTCAATAATAATATACAACCTTAATGGACAATTGGTTACAACATTAAACAATGGCAAACAAGCCGCAGGGAGCTATACTTTAACATGGAATGGCAGCTCAACCAATGGCATAAACAATTCGGGGTTATATTTATGCCGCCTGCAAACCGATAGGGTTGTGAAAACTATAAAAATGTTCTTTTTAAAAGATAATCAGTAAAAAACAATATTTATAAACAGGGGGGTAACTTCAATATGCTTAGGTATTATTGATAAATAATATTTAAAAACAAAAAGTTGCCCCTCGGTTAATATTAGTTTGCTTTTAAACATCTATGCATCAGCTTATAAATTAAAAAACATGATTAGTTTTTATATATTAATCCCACTGCTTATTATTCTAATTACATTTGGGGTAATTGAATTCCATAGGCATAAAAAAAACATATACTCCATCCCCATCCGCATCCATATTAATGGTACAAGGGGTAAATCAAGCGTTACCCGTTTAATTGGTGCAGGCTTGCGTGCTGGCGGAATATCAACCATTACAAAAGTTACCGGCACGTTTCCTCAGCTAATATTAAACGATGGGTCAGAAAAAGATATCTACCGCAAATCGAGGGCAAATATATTAGAGCAGCTCTCAATAGTTAAATTTGCCGTTGCACAAAAAGCCCAAGCCTTGGTTATGGAGTGCATGGCACTACAACCACAATACCAATGGATAACCGAAAACAGGATGATTCACTCAACAATCGGGGTAATTACAAATGTTCGGATGGACCATGTTGAGGTTATGGGATATACACTACCCGAAATTACCAATACGCTAAGCAAGACTATCCCAAAAAACGCATTCCTTTTTACATCAGAGGATATAGTAACCGATTTGCTCAATAAAAATGCAATAAAACAAAATACCGTAATGGTTTTGCCCGACATAAATACAGTCAGCATCGATGAAATGCAAGGCTTCAGCTATATTGAACACCGCGAAAATGTTGCACTGGCATTGGCAATATGCAAACATGTTGGTGTCGATAAAAAAACCGCTTTGCAAGGTATGTACGATGCAAAACCCGACGCAGGGGTTTTAAAACGGTACAGGATTGACGAAAACCAAAAACAGGTGGTATTTTATAGCGCATTTGCCGCAAACGACCCCGATTCGTCATTTATGATATGGAATAAAATAAAAGATGACTTTGATAACGAATCGTCCAAAATAGTTTTATTGAATACCAGAAGCGACAGGTTAGACAGAGCGCGCCAATTGGCCGAAATGACTGGGAACAAATTAAACGGCGAAATGGATTTTCTGGTTTTAATGGGGCAATCAACCGAATATGTTGAAGGCGTTGCAATAAAAAACGGAATTAAACACGAAAATATAATAAATATCGGATGGGCCGAACCCGAAAAGGTGTATAATGAAATTATGAATATAACTCAAAAAAAATCTATCGTTTTTGCAATAGGCAACATGGGCGGCATGGGGGCAAAATCGGTTGATTACTTTGAAAATAAAACTATTAAAATATGATTGAATTAGCTATAACACTTGGATTAATCTTTAGTTTACTGTCGTATGAAGTATTCGGATTGGCTGCAGGTGGCATTGTAGTGCCGGGTTATATTGCCCTGCACCTTACCGACATTGAGCGGATGCTGGGAGTTTTTGTTGTAAGCTTTGTTACATACATTATTATTAAAATTTTAGGTAACTATACATTTTTATATGGCCGTCGCCAAATGGTGCTAAGCCTAATAATAGGCGGTTTATTGGCAAATATATCGCGCTACTATCTAAAATTTGATTTAGCAGCCAACTCTATCGAATTACAGGCAGTAGGCTGGGTTATACCTGGACTTATTGCCCACTGGTTTGGCAAGCAAGGGGTGTTTAAAACGGTAAGTGTGCTTTTTGTTTCATCAACCTTGGTGCGCCTAATTGTAATATTGGTGTTTGCAGGCAGTCTATTATCATAAAACAAAAAAACAATATGTTAAAAATAAGAGCAAAATCAAATATAGTTTTAGGGGTATTGTCGTTACTGTCGCTTATGGCGCTTACTGTTGTCGAAAACAGTAAAACCACAGTAAAACAAGAGTGGTACAACGAAAAAATAGAGGCATCAAACCTATCAAAAAAAATGGCCGATTATATTAAAGATTACCGTTTAAAAAAAGGTGTTTTTATCGACAATGTAAACGACCCTAACAAAACAGCATTAATTGGACAAGAGTATTCGTTAATTACCACCGACAGAGGGAATATTGATGCCAAGCTGTCAACAACAAACCCGAATTATGCCGCCATAATAGTACAATTGCTTAAAGATGCAGGCGTAAATAAAGGCGACAATGTAGCCATTGCAATGACAGGCTCTTTCCCGGGCTTAAACATATCGGTTTTGGCAGCATTGCAAACATTAAAGCTAAAACCTATTATTATCTCGTCGGTAGGCTCTTCAAACTGGGGGGCAAACGACCCGTATTTTACATGGTTAGATATGGAAAACCTGATTTATACCGCAGGCATATCAAATTATAAATCGGTAGCCGCATCAATGGGCGGAGGCAATGACAGAGGGCGCGGATTAAGCCTTAAGGGACGTTCGCTCATAAAAAAAGCTATAAAAAGGAACAAAATAGATTTTATTGATGAGGAGTTTTTAGAGAACAGCATTGAAGAGCGGATGATGATATATGGTAAATACGCCGGCAACAACAAAATAAAAGCATTTATCAACGTTGGCGGCGGTATTGCCAGCTTAGGCAATTCGGTAAACGGAAGGATTATAGCATCGGGGCTTACCCAAAACCTACCGGTAAAAAATTTCCCTGCAAAAGGCGTAATTATCAAAATGGGGCATAAAGAGGTGCCTATTATACACCTTTTGAATATTAACAGGCTAAACGAAAAATACGGACTTCAAAAAAGTCCCGTACCATTGCCCAAACCCGGCGAGGGAGAGATATTTGCCGAAAAAAGGTACAGCATTGCTACCACTTTAATAGCAACCATTTTATTATTGATAGTAATTATTGTGGTTTATATAAGCGAAACCAAAGCCCATAAGCTTGGCAGCAATTTTACCGATGCAAGCAAAAGCAATACAACTACCCCAAAATTGGCAATAATAAAAAAATTAGACCCAAAGGTTATTAAAATGAAAATCAAAAAATATTCATAAAAAATAATAGCAGCATTTAACAAACCATAAAATTATAAATAGATGAAACGGACACTATTAATATTACTCGTAACCTTCATATCATTAAATGGGGCAATGTCCCAAACAGGCAAAAAAACGCATTTGCTGATACCCACAAACAATAAAAAAAAGGTTACCACCGTTGTTTCGGGAAAAACACGCAACTACTATGCATTAGATTCCACCAACGCCTCGGTAATTTATTTACGCGGCCCCGGAAAGCTGCGCGTTATCACACGGGGGCGTTTCGGTTTTGACAATAACGACTACCTTAACTACGGTGTTTTGTATTCCGTTGACGGTGGAAAAACCCAAAAATTCAAGGTTAAAGGAGTTGGACGCTCAAAAAAATCGGGGTATAAAAACGGCTCTCTCGGTGTACCGGCACAATCAAGAAGTTTTGAAATAAATTTAACGCGCGGTTATCACTCTATTGAGTTTAAGCTAAAAGATAATTTCAACAAAGTTGCCGCACGTTACATCTTTACACCCATAAAAGCAAGCAAAAAAGAGTGGATAAGCTACTCGCCGTCTGAGAGCATAAAACCCGTTGAATTAATAATTAAAGAAGATATTGTAAAGTACTACCGCTTTTCAATGCAAAAGCCTTTAAAAATTGATGTTAACGGTCCCACCGAATTGCGGATATTATCGCGTATCGAAAACCATTACCATATGACAGGCAAAATAAACTACCGCATTCAGATTATCGAAAAAGATAATATACTAAACACCTTTCAATTAAGCAGCAAAAGGTCGCAAATTACTACTTACAAAAAAGACAGCACACTTGTTCCCGGTAAAGCACGCGAATTTGCAATTGAAGTACCTCGCGGCAGGCATCAATACAAAATAAAACTACTTGAAGAGGGCAAAAGCACAATTTTGGGCAGGGTATTAATTCCCAAAAGCGACATAAAATTAGAGAAATAGTTAAACATCCAAGTTATTTTGACGCTATGGCACTAAAAAGGGTTTTATATAAAAGTTGTCTGTTATCTATTGTTTTGGCTATAACAAACGCCTGTTTTGTCGAAAATGCTTTTGGGGCTGACAAAAACCACAACAAATACCAAAAGTGGGATTTTAAAGTTTCGCAAGCCTTTATCTACGACAACAACATACTAAAATACTCCGACAACTACATCAACCTGTTTGTTTCGGAGCTTAACCCCGGCAGGTTTAATATAAACACCTACGACGATTTTGTTTTAAACAGCTCATTGAGGGCATCATACACCGTTAACCTTATAAAAAACCTAAAAACCACAATAAATGTAAACGCAAATTACAAAACCTATACCCACAACAATATCAAAAACTGGGGGCAGGTAAGTTTAGGGCTCAAACAGCATATCACAAAAAAATCAAGCATAAAATTTCAATACAATTATATACCCGATTACTACATAAAGCACTTTCGCGATAACGACTGGGTTAATATTTACGGTTACCAGCCCTTTACATTTAAGCCATTTTCGTTTACAAAAAACTCATATGAGCTCAAGTACCAAAACACACTATTTAATAATACAAAACTGTTTTTAACATTTTCGGTTATACAACTGTTTTATAACGAAAATTTTACCGAATACGACTGCAACAACCTATCATACTCAATACGTATAAATCAGCCGATAAACAAAACGGTTACGGTTGAAACAGGCTACCGCTTTATAAACTCAAATGCAAAAGGTTATGTACAACCCGATGGCGACAAAAACAGTTCGCCTTACGCCGATGCCTCAAACAACGACAATACGTTTTATTTGGGCTTAGGTATGAAACTACCTCGGGTATTAAAACTAAAAAGCAGTTTAAAAATTAAAGCCAGCTTTGGCAAACGGCTATATAAATCTGAAAAAAGCATAGTTATCGACCCTTTGCATGTTGGGCGAAACGACAATAATTACAGAATTAATTTTTTATACAAGATTAGACCCACAAAAAACCTGTCGGTATATGGTTTTTACACTTTTTACAAAAGGAATACCGGTTCCGACTACAACATAAACAAAAAATACATATCGAACGAAAAAGACTACACCCAATACCAAACCGGCTTGGGGATAACATACAATTTTAGCTTATAACTTATTTTAAAAACAGACAAAAATGAAACCTTTACACTCAATAACAGCCATTTTATTAAGTTTAGCATTATTAACAAGCTGCGGCAAACCTGCCGACCCGCTTACCTTTACAGGCGGATATAAAATAGTATCAAAAACCACCGTGCCTGCTTTTGCACAAGATGTGGTAGTAAAAGACAATTATGCATATGTAGTGCAAGGCCAAGGCGGCTTGGCAATTATAAATATTGAAAACAAGGACAAACCTGAGTTTATAACATATATTACAGAAGATGTAAGGGGTTACTCAACCAAAATTGACATTAATAAAGACAGCCTTGTTTATATTGCCGCCGGTACTTTCGGATTAACAATTATAAATATTAATGATGCTAAAAACCCTATTGTCGAAAACCATAACATAAGCATTAAACCTGCAAAAAATGTTTATCTATTTAATAACTATATATTTACACCAATTAGCGAAAGGGGCGTAAAAATATCAGACATCTCCAATCCAACAATCCCCGGTACAACAATCGAGGTATCTACAAATGGGTTTGCCCAAGATGCTATAGTATCAAATGATTCAACAAAATTGTTTATAGCTTGCGGCGAAGTAGGATTGTCGATATACTCTATTGCCTTTTTTCAAACCGGCTGTGCGGTTTCACCTGTATTATCTACAACATATCTGTCGGGCTATGCCGAATCGGTTGTTTTGTGCAACGAAAAAAAGCTGGCATATGTGGCATGCGGAACAAAAGGGCTTCAAATTATTGATTATTCCGATATTGCAGATGTTAAAATTATCGGGAGCTACAACACATACGGCTATGCAAAAGAGCTTTTATACGAAAACAACAAAATATATATAACCTCCGAAAAGCGGGGCTTGCAAATTATTGATGTTACCAATGCCAAAAAGCCTGTGCTACTTGGGATTATCCAAACCGAATATGCGCTTGGAATTGATTCTGACGAAAAATATATTTATGTTGCCGACGAATATGAAGGGTTGATTGTTGTTGCAAAAAAATAGGTTTTTATACAAATAGAAATTATAAAAACACTCAATAAAATAA